>JAGLBW010000004.1 GCA_023146545.1 Cocleimonas sp. | reverse complement strand
TTAACGGCTAAACAATACAGTCATGTGTTTGCGCGTGCGCGTCGTTTTGGTGATCGTACCTTTACTTTATTAGTAAGAGAAAATGATCAAGCACACCCACGTTTGGGACTAGCCATTGCTAAAAAAAGTGTTAAACGAGCGGTCGATCGTAACCGTATCAAACGCTTGCTTCGTGAAAGTTTTAGAAAACAACAACATCAACTTCCCCCTATTGATATTATTGTAATGTGTCGTCCTGTAGCCGTTTCATTAACCAATGACCAAATACGTGAACAGCTTAGTAATCAATGGCAATATATACAAAAAAAGCTCAGTAGCTCTTGAGCTATCAACCATTTTGAAGTTATCAATGTAAACCAATAATGTGCTAATGAACAGACGATAGTTTGTTGAATCGTTAGGCTGAACACATTATCATTTCCTACATTTTATTACTTTCTTCAAGGACAGATCCATGGATCAACAACGCCCTTTATTGTATTTCACTTTACTGTTCTTAGGTTTTTTAACCTGGACAACGTGGCTACAAGACCATGCACCTAAACCCACACCGCCTGCGCCCGTGACGACAACCGCTAATGGTGCAGTAATCAATCAAACCCCTGTCAGCAGCAATACCAATAATAAACAGGATGTTCCTGCGGGTGTCGTGACGACCCCACTCCAGAGCAGTGTGCCAACACAGACGGTTACAGCAGTAAACCAAGGGCAAGAAGTTCGTGTTAAAACGGATGTGTTAGATATTATTATTAGCACCCAAGGCGGTTCTTTAGTTCAAGCCGATTTGTTGACCTATCCTGTCAGTTTAGAAGAAAAAAACCATCCTGTACGGGTATTAGATCGCCAAAAAGCCTATGCCGCACAATCGGGGTTAATCAGTAGCTCTCCCAACTTAGCACCGAACCATTATGCACAATTTAGTGCGCCGCAACGTCATTATGAATTACTGGATGGTAGTGATGAGTTGGTGGTTCCTTTAACATGGACAAATGGTAAAGGGATTACCGTCACTAAGCGTTATCGGTTTAAAAAGGGTAGCTTTCTCATTGATATTGACCAAACCATTGATAATCAAAGTGGAGCGGTATGGAAAGGAACGCATTACCAACAGCTCAGTCACGGGCCTGATCAAACCTCAACGAATATTATGATGGGGGTACAAGCTTACGTTGGTGCTGCTTACTATAATAATAAATATGAAAAAATTAGTTTTTCTGATATGGAAGAAGAGAAACTAAGTAATAGCATTAAAGGCGGTTGGGCAGCGATGCTAGAGCATTATTTCGTAAGTGCTTGGATTCCCCCAAAAAATCAAAACAATACCTATTATACCAACTACCTCAGTAGCAATAACCGCTACATTATGGGCGTTAAATCACCTGAATTACAGGTTGCAACGGGGACAACGGGACAGTTTAAAAACCAGTTTTATGTTGGACCTAAAAACCAAGCTGATTTAGAAAAAATGTCGGAAGGTCTCGATTTAACCGTTGATTACGGTATCTTCAGCTTTATTTCCAAGCCTTTATTTTGGGTGATGCAATCAATCTATGATGTTGTCGGCAACTGGGGTTGGGCGATTATTTTTGTCACGTTGTTAATTAAAATTGTCTTTTTCTACCCTTCTACCATTAGCTATCGCTCAATGGCAAAAATGAAAAAGCTGGCACCAAAAATTAAAGAACTCAACGAACGCTTTAAAGGTGATCCGCAAGCGAAACAAAAAGCCACGATGGATTTTTATCGCAAGGAAAAGATTAATCCGCTCGGTGGTTGTCTGCCAATGTTAATCCAGATGCCTGTATTTATGGGGTTGTACTGGGTCTTACTGGAAAGTGTAGAGCTACGTCAAGCCCCTTGGTTAGCATGGTATCAAGATTTATCTGTGCTGGATCCGTATTACATCTTACCGTTAATTTTTGGTGCAAGTATGTACGTGCAACAAAAATTAAACCCGCCACAAATGGATCCAATGCAACAGAAAATCTTTGCTTTTCTTCCCATTGTCTTTACCTTTATGTTTCTGTTCTTTCCCTCAGGTCTTGTGCTGTACTGGGTGGTTAACAACGTGCTATCGATCTTACAACAATGGTATATCACCAAACAAATTATTGATGAGTAGTTGATACAGGTTATCTACAATGACATCTGAAGACACCATTGTTGCGGTTGCAACCCCTTCAGGACGCGGAGGGGTTGGTATTATTCGTGTCTCAGGTGAATTAGCACCTCATATTGCACAGCATATTATTGGAGAACTTCCAAAGCCACGCAATGCACTCTATACCGAATTTAAAGCAGACAAAAATGTAGCTTTAGATCAAGGAATTGCCCTTTACTTTCCTGCGCCACACTCCTTTACAGGCGAGCATATTGTTGAGTTTCAATGTCATGGCGGCCCTGTTGTCTTAGATATGCTGTTGAAACGTTGTCTTGCTTTGGGTGCACGTTTAGCGCAAGCGGGGGAGTTTTCGGAGCGAGCTTTTCTAAACGATAAACTTGATCTCACTCAAGCCGAAGCTATCGCTGATCTAATTGATAGTAGTTCCGAACAAGCCGCTCGTTCGGCCTTACGTTCACTCCAAGGTCATTTTTCCGCTGCAATCAACCAACTACTTCAAGAGTTAATTGAATTACGGGTGTATGTGGAAGCTGCGCTCGACTTTCCCGAAGAAGAAGTCGATTTTCTAGCAGATAAAGCAATCACCACTCGCTTAGAGCGTATTAAAACGCAACTACAGACCATTTTCAGCAAAGCAAAGCAAGGTAGTTTGCTTCGTGAAGGGATGCAACTTGTCATTGTGGGCAAACCTAATGCAGGCAAATCTAGCCTCCTTAATGCACTCTCAGGCAATGATACCGCGATTGTTACTGAAGTCGCAGGAACGACCCGTGATGTATTGCGAGAAACAATTAATCTGGAAGGCATGCCACTGCATATTATTGATACCGCAGGATTAAGGCACAGCAATGATCCTGTGGAAAAAATTGGGATTGAACGCGCGTGGCAAGAGATTGAAAAAGCAGATTTAATTTTGTTATTAGACGATGACAATGATCATCAACCTAATGATAATCAAAATATATTAGCACAACTCCCGAAAACCTTAGCCATTCTACAGGTCTACAACAAAATAGATTTAAGCCAGCACCCTGCGGGGCAATTCAACGATAAAATTTATATTTCCGCGAAGCAAGCTATGGGTATTGACGTTTTAAAAGCCGAGCTAAAACAACGCATGGGTTATCAAAGTGAACGTGAAGACAGTTTTATTGCACGCCGCCGTCATTTACATGCACTGGAAATAACACAACAGGCGGTTGATCAAGCTGAAATACAATTAAAAACCTACTTTGCAGGCGAGCTAATGGCAGAAGAGCTGCGTCTAGCACAAGATGCATTAGGGCAAATTACAGGTCGATACACTCCTGATGATTTATTAGGAGAGATCTTTAGTAATTTTTGTATTGGAAAATAGTTGTTTGAACGTTCGCCTATCATTCGCCCTAGCCTAAACCTTTAAACTAACGATCCCATAGCTGACTGATGGCGGCAACACCTTGTGCACCGTGTTGTTTCGCAATAGGAAGCGCGTCTTTACCCAAGCCGCCTAAAGCATAGACGGGAATATTAATGCGCTCTACGCTGTGTTGAAACCATTGCCATCCTTTGCCGTATTGATCAGGATGAGAGGTGGTCGCGTGTACAGGTGAAAGAAACACAAAATCCACACCAATTTCTTCGGCTTTTTTTAGCTCTTCATCATTGTGACAAGCGGCAGACAGTAACGTTGTGTGAGGTCGTTTATCAAGCATTAAGAGTTGGCGACTGGTGAGGTGTAACCCTTGTTGTGACAAGGTCGTTAAATCAGCAGGAGGGTCATTAAAGACTACTTGGCATTGTGCTACTTGGCATTGTTGTGCCAACCATTTAGCGCGCTGTTGATAAACCCTTTCAGTGCTGGTTTTAGCTCGAAATTGAATGAGTTTAATCCCTTGTGCTAAACAACGCTGAATACCGTTTTTAAATACCGCTTCACTCTCCACTTCTGGAGTAATCAAACAAAATTTGGGCAAGCTTAAGGCACGTAGAATAGCGTTATTAGCAACAGGGAAACAATACTGTTGGATGTCATCAGGATGAACCCAGCAAATGCGTTGTCCTTCTTTACCACGTGGGTTACCGTGCCAGAGACTCACTTCATAAACATCAAGAAAAACTGAACGATCAGGGTAGTGGTGACGAACTTGGATCAATGGCTCAACCGTTTCTATGTGAATATCCAGTTCTTCATATAGCTCTCGTTTTAACGCTTGTTGCGCCGTTTCACTCCGCTCAACTTTACCGCCTGAAAATTCCCACCGTCCCCCTTGATGCTGTTCTTTTGAACGTTTAGCAATTAGAATGCGGTGTTCCTGATCTTGAATAATGCCAATAACAATCGGTAATATCATGTTTTTTAGCGTTAACGAAGTGGCTTTAGCTTTTTATTAAAATGCTGTAGCGGAACAAAATCGGCCACGCAACGCAATACAGGAATCCACTCGGCAAGGTGTTTAGCCGTAAAAACGCGCCCTTCGTGTTCATTTTCAAATACACCATCATGAAGTAAAACGGTTCCATTACGACCTGAACACATTTGCTTCATGACATTATCCAATATTTTTGTCCCCACTTGATTTTTTTTATTCCAATCAAAACCCGACATTTCCCAACCAATATGAGTAAATCCCTGCTGTGTTAAGGCACGTATAACCTGTGGTGCTTTTTTCTGATTAAACCAACCATCGCCGTAAGGTAAGCGAAACGGTGCAGGGGTTGTGGTGAAGAAAGGTTGTAAAATTTGCTTTGAACGTTTAATTGTTCGGTGTAGCTCAGCAGGTGATAATTGAGAATGGCGGTGATGTTGATAGCTGTGAGAACCGATCAAATGTCCTTCACGTTTAATCCGTTTCAGCGTTTGACGACGTTGCTGACAACGTTTTAACGATTGGCATTTTTGTTGATTGCCTTGGCTACAACTGTTTCGGTACGGTTGGCAATCGACTTTATTACCTAAAATAAAGAATGTAGCAGGAATACGCTCACGCTTTAAAACATCTAATATTTGTGGCGTTACACTGCCCACACCATCATCAAAACTCAAATGCAGTTGAAAGCGTTTATCCACAGGACAATGGTATTTTGCACGGTAAGATTGACAGTTTTGAGCCATCACATTTGATGCTAAGAATAGACCCAAGAGTACACCAGCGAATCGGTATTTTTTAAGCGGTAAAAGAGAAATAAACACAAGCTTTTCCTTATTTTAGTTTGATATGAAAGCTATACCTTGTACCTGAACCTGTGGAACGAATACCATGATGAGAATAACGGTGTTAACGGTTCTGTAAAATCAATAAAGTATTCATTATTTTGTAGTGGTTTCATCGCTTCAGATTGTAGAATAATAACAACGAATTAACTTCTATACTCCGCATTAATAGTAACATATTCATGCGATAAATCAGATGTCCATATTCGTGCCTTTGCCTCCCCTGCATTTAACTGTATACGAATGCTAATCTCTTCTTTATCCATTTCTGCTTGCCCTTGTTCCTCCGTATAACTTTCCAGAGGCTCCCCTGATTCGAGCAATTGTGTATTACCTAACCAAAGGGATAATTGACTGATATCAAGTGCTTTAACATTACTGCGTCCAATTGCCATCAGTAAACGTCCCCAATTAGGATCACTGGCAAATAAAGCCGTTTTTACCAAAGGAGATCGAGCAACGGTATACGCAATTTCACGCGCATAATCTTTATCAGGTGCAGACTCTACCGCTATCGTGACAAATTTTGTTGCCCCTTCGGCATCACGAATAATGGCTTGAGCTAAGGTTTGACAAATATCATCAACAGCTTGTTGGAATACCTCACGATTATCGGCTGTAATTTCTGCACCTGATTGCCCTGAAGCCAATAACACTAAGGAATCATTGGTTGAGGTATCGCCATCAATGCTAATCGCATTAAAAGAGTCCGCCGCCGCTTGATTTAAAACCGTTTGTAATAACGTCGCTTCCACTTTAGCATCACAGGCAACATACGCTAACAAGGTTGCCATATTAGGTTCCATCATCCCTGAACCTTTGGCAATTCCTGTTAATGTCACCGTAATGTCATCAATTTCTATTGTCTTACTTGCTCCTTTAGCGATGGTATCCGTGGTCATAATACCTTCTGCTGCCATTAACCAGTTATCCGTTTTTAACTGCTCAATTGCCTCTGGAATTGACTTTTTAAAGGGTGTTAGCGGCAATTGCTCACCAATAACACCTGTTGAAAACGGTAAAATAGCATCTTGAGGAACATCACAGTAATTGGCTAATATTTCACAACATTGTTGTGCTGTCATCAAGCCTTTTTCTCCTGTGCCTGCATTAGCATTACCCGCATTAATTAAAAGATAACGAGGTGATGTATTAATGCTGAGGTGGTTTCGACAAAGCGTTACAGGAGCTGCACAAAATTTATTTTTTGTAAAAACACCTACTGCCGTTCCACCCGACTGCATCTCAATAATGACTAGATCATTACGGTCTTTATAACGAATGTTAGCTTCCACAGCAGAAAGAGAGATGCCTTTAACGGCGTTTAACCCTGATGGGGCTTGAAGATTTACGGGCATAATGTGATCCTTAAAAAATAAAAAGTATACATATTAATATATGCTGACTACTGATATTGTTTTTTTGACTAAAGATGAGACCACAATGGCAATATTTATGCCGTTATCTTTGGGGTATGCCATCTTTTGATCTATTTTTGCTACGAGTTGTCGCTTTCAGTAACGGTGCAAGAATATATCGTGGTGAATATAATCGCTACAAGATGGAATAAAGTAGGCTATTTCATTATTTTTATACGTTATGCAGTGCTGAGTAAAGTGGCATTAATGGGACAAAAAATAACCTTTTATACTAAAATACCTAAAAAAATAAGGGTTACAATACAACGCAACCCGCTTCTTTTCGGTTAGTTTATTGCTGAAATAGAGCGGTTTAAGTTATTTTTATGTAACTTCCTCTCCCTATTTAGCGTATTTTTGTGCTTAATTATTAAGCACAATTGAATTTAAATAAAAAAAAACAAAGTTTTTTTTATGCTTAAATTTAAAAAAATTATCGTTATTTTGTATTTTTTTCGCTACACTCTACACCTCTTTTCGAGAAGCCCTTCCCAAAATAGACGCTAGATAATAAAAAACAATAGTTTAGATAAAACGCATGGTCATAAATATTGCTAATAAAAGTCATAAAAAATTACTATATCTAAGCAAAAATGGGTAAAAAAACAACAATAATATTGCTTGTATTTTCACCATTTTATGCTAGTTCCAATGAAAAAAAAGGCTAGACGGTAAATTTTTATGGGAGTACTATGCGCCCTTCTTTGTTGAGAGCAGATAGATACCTACATAATTTTTATGATAAAAAGCAATTTTTGTTACTGTCTATTGTGATAGAACTGAAATTTTGGAGCTTGTTTTTTATTTTTTGAGCACTTGAAAAATACAATATAAGTACAAAATCTCATGTAAACCAAGTCGCTTAAAAATAATGGGGAAGGTTATTGTGATTCTGTAGAAAAATAGGGTTATTTATCTTTTTTACGAGGTCGTTCTTCTTAAAAAAATCACAATAATTTTTTAAAAAAATATCCGTGTCTATCAGCAGCAAAGGAGCTATAACTATTAATAATAGGGGAAGCCCATGAACGAAAAAGCATTTTTTCTGCGTAGAATAAACGATCATACTCAATATCTAAATAAAGTCACCGATACCTTAAGAGGGCGCTCTAACTTTAAAGGAACTTATGCCTGTGGTTGTAAATTAGGTCACTGGTTATGTGGTGATGCTGAAGGGGATTTACTAGATTATGGTGATGATACGCTTGATGTTTTTTATGAACTTTATAAAGAACACCAAAAATTTCATGATGTTAGTAATGTTGCATTACGCTCGCATGAAGCAGGTAATTCTCGACAGGAAACATTAGCATTTACTCAAATGCATGTCTTATCAGCCAAGTTAATTACGTTATTGTTGGCGCTTGATTCAATTACTGCCAATACGATCATAGAACAACACACACAAGCAGCCTAGGTTAATCACTGATTGATGGTATGAGTACAAAAATCACTAAACACAACAACTTTTTCTGTTCCGCTACACGGTGTGAGAAGTTACGTCGTAATACACCGAAGCATTATAAAAAACATTCCCAATTCCGCTGTAGGGAATAGAAAAAAGTTATTGTCAAACCAATCGTTATCGATGTACTTAATACATTTTATTATTATTTATAAAGCATTTAATCATAAAGTGAAATAAATATAATAGTAGAATGGATAAAGGCTATATTTTATTTCAAATGATTGATATTATTGAGTAATTATATAATCTGTTCAAGATAAAATCAATAATGTGGTAAGTCCCAAACGTCTAACGATTAGAGAAACCAACTGTGTATCAGCGTACCCCAAATCTTCATATCGCAACGAGGAGGCTGTAGAACCTTTCATTAATGATGTCGATATAACTGAATATTAATAACTCAATATTTTAAATATTTAAACTATTATCGCTAATAATAGGTGTCACTCAACCCAAAAAGAGTTTTGTTTATTCTCAGAGATATTTTTATAGCGATTCACACATTAAATTTTACCCTGAAGATAACCTTGTTCTTCATCGTGAAGTAATTCATGTGAAAAACTATAGACTACCACTGACACGACGCTTGACGCTATTATCTCATTAATCCATTTTATCCGTTTTTTTTAATATGAGAAACAATAGGTTATTTGTTTCTCAGACACACATTAATTATCCATTAATGTGCTGTATAAAAGCTATAAGTACTCAAATGTTTTTTGATATTTTTATTTATGGATTGCTTTATTAGCTATTTTTTTCTTTATTTAGCATAAAAAAATCAAACCAACATTCTGATGCTTTACCATTTTTTCGATGCTAATAACAGCAAATAGTAACTTAAAAAGCAAAAATAGACTCAAATATCAACAAAATTTAGCACAATATACATTGTGTAGGTATTTAGAACACTGTAAATAATAATAGGGAAATATTATGAAACATAAGGCATTTTTTTTACGTAGACTCAATGATCATACTCAATATCTTAACAGAGTAAGTGATACATTAACGGGTCGTTCAGCCTTAGAAACCACAAACACTTCGCCTTGTTCCTGCAAACTCGGCTCTTGGTTATATGGTGATGGAGAGAAAGAGATATTAAATTATGGTTCTGAGTCGGTAGCAGTTTTTCATGAATTGTACAAAGAACACAAGAAATTTCATACGACTAGCAAACAAGCATTACAATCTCACATCGAAGGGGATTTATCTAAAAAAACGATAGCATTTACTCAAATGCATATTTTATCTGCTAAACTGATCTCACTCTTGCTAAAGCTAGATTCTATTGCGGCAAGGAGTCGCCTCAAAGTAGTCTAAGATAATGGTATTATAAATAAAGGGCTAAGCAATCTACTCTAAAAAACAGGGATCTGCTTAGCCATTTTCTCTTATCCTTATAACGAATAAACATAAAAAGAAAGCCCTAAGAAAAAGGCAATAAGACACCAAAGTAACAAGCTTTGCTGTATCATTTTCCAAGCACGATTAATATCTTTCGCTTTAGCGGTATCACCTTTTCCAAGATCAAGGCGTTGTTTTAATTGACCATTATAGATTGCAGCACCACCAAGTGTTAGGTTTAAAGCGCCTGCTCCTGCCGCCATCACAGGCCCTGCATTTGGGCTATACCATTGATTACCTTGTGTTTTCCAACAATGCCATGCGGTTTTAAAATCACCAAAAACAGCATAACTTAACGCTGTTAACCGTGCAGGTATCCAGTTTAAAACATCATCTACTTTTGCTGTAAAATAACCATAAAATTGGTAACGCGTGCTACGGTATCCCCACATCGCATCCAACGTATTACTTAAACGATACAGCATAGCCCCTTCTGCACCTGCTACGATGAACCAAAATAAAGTAGCAAAAATAGCATCACTTCCATTTTCAAGTAGAGATTCAACCGTGGCTTTGCTCAGTTCTTCTTCGGTCAAATGAGCAGTATCGCGGCTTACAATCCAAGCGACTCGTTTCCGAGCTAATTCAAGGTTATTCGCCTCCAACGCAACGTATACTTGTTGTGAATGTTGCCATAGACTACGTGCACCCAGTGCAAGATAAGCAATTAAAACATCAAACCATACCCCAAATAACGACGATAAAAACCATGTCAGACTAACCAGTGGTAATACCAAAACCATCCACCCAATAACACCTAAGACAACGCTATCGTTATTCAGTTTTTTCTCAATCTGCTGGGCTAAAGTACCAAAGCCAATTAAAGGATGATAATAACGAGGTTCCCCAAAGTAGGCATCAAGCAATACCACCAGTGGCACTAATATTAATGAATTGATGTCCATAATTACCTTATAACAGCGTATAAAAAGAGTCATATAAATCATTATGAAACAAAATGCAAACCACAATTATTTTTCAAAAACGATGGCTTTAATGATTCAAGGCACAACATCTGATGCAGGAAAAACTGCAATCGCAACGGGGTTATGTCGTTTACTACATCGGCAAGGGGTTAATGTTGCACCGTTTAAGCCACAAAATATGGCACTGAATAGCGCCGTTACGGTTGATGGCGGAGAAATTGGACGCGCCCAAGCGGTGCAAGCCCAAGCTTGTGGATTAGTTGCACACACTGATATGAACCCTGTGTTATTAAAGCCTAATTCTGAGACAGGTTCTCAGTTGATCATTCACGGTAAAATCAGTGGGCAAATGAATGCACGAGATTATCATGCCTATAAACCGATGGTGATGCCTTATGTTTTGGAATCATGGCAACGTTTACAACAGCATTATGATTATTTGATTGTTGAAGGTGCAGGTAGCCCAGCGGAAATTAATTTACGTGAGCATGATATTGCTAATATGGGATTTGCCGAAACGGTGAATTGCCCTGTTATTTTAGTCGCTGATATTGAGAGAGGCGGCGTTTTTGCTCAATTAGCAGGGACTTTGGCACTACTTTCCCCATCCGAACAAGGGCGGATTAGAGGCTTTATTATTAATCGTTTCCGAGGTGATGTTAGCTTATTAGATTCAGGTATCAAGTGGCTGGAACAACATACCAACAAGCCCGTTTTAGGGGTATTACCGTATCTTAAAGATTTATATTTAGAAGCAGAAGATAGTCTAAACTTAAAAAGTAATACCCCAACATCAGATCAATTTAATATTGTTATTCCTCGTTTGCCCCAGTTAAGTAATCATACCGATTTTGATATTTTACGCTTACATCCTCAAGTCAATTTGCAGTTTATTGAAGTGACTCAACCGTGTCCGCCCTGTGATTTGATTATTTTGGCGGGAAGCAAAAATACTTGCAATGATTTGAAAATATTACAACAGTATCATTGGGATCAAGTGATTCACAAGCACCTCCGTTATGGCGGGAAATTAATTGGTATTTGCGCGGGTTTTCAAATGTTAGGACAACAGATTCATGACCCTGATGGAATGGAAGGTGCTAAAGGGAGTCGTCATGGATTAGCATTACTTGATTTTGAAACCACACTACAGACAGAGAAACAATTAAAGCAACGTTCAGGAAGATTACAGTTTAAATCACAAGCGGCGGTGTCAGTGTATGAAATTCATACGGGGATTAGTACAGGTAAAGCACTGGATTATCCTGCCATTTGTTTTGAACAAAGCTGTGACGGTGCTATCTCAAAGGATAACCAAATCTTAGGTACGTATTGTCACGGTTTATTCGATCAACGTTCAGCCTGTGATGCATTACTCACATGGGCAGGTTTAGCACAAGTCAACACGCCTAACTATAATGCGTTGCGTGAAGCAGGGATCGATTTATTAGCGGATACCCTAGAGCAGTTTTTAGACTTAAGCCAATTGGAGGGCTTTATTGTCAAAACGTAGGCAAAAAAAAGCCACTGTTCAATAAAGAACAGCGGCTTTTTTCTATCTTAAGCAACCATCAAAATGCAAAATCAACTACATCCTTTCGGACGTGGTAAACCTGCAATTTTGTTCGCAGACTTAATTAAACCACCTTTTGGAAATAATGAAAAGATGTATTTGTTAGAAGAACGAGGTTTACCAAAACGCTTCTTCATTTCTTTCATGAATTTACGGGGTTCTGCGACCTGATTATTTTCATAAAACATTTCGCGTGTTAAGTTGATAATATCCCAGCTCTCATCTGTCAAATCACATTGCTCAACATCTTCAGCAATTTTTTTACCAATATCTTCTGTCCACTCCGAAAGATCTTCCATCCAACCTGCTTCACTTAATTGAATGACTTTTCCGTCTACTTCGATTTCCATTGTTTAACCCACCCTTAAAAGCCTAAATTATTTATGCTACTGAGAATATCATCCCATTAAATTAAATAATAGAACCCTTATTGGCGATACGGGCAACTATTTAGGGGTAGAAAAAAGTGAGCTAAAAGAGTCTTTTGGATGTTTTTTAGCCGTCAAATAACAACAAAATTTAACCTGCTATTTTTTCATCACTCGTTTCTAGTAACTTAATATCAGTTGCTTTAATCCATTTTTCAACAATTTTAACGCCCGAAAAACGAATGAAATACCACTGTAACCCCGCTACTTTTTCTTCTTTTAAAATAATAAAGCGATCCTTTTCAATCAAATAAGATTTACTTTTTTCACTTTCTTTAGGTTCGCTGTAAAGCCATGCTTTTTTAACCTTAACCAGTGCTTCTTTTTTCTCCTTTTTTAGTCGCTCTTTTGCACCTTTTGAAGGTTTAGCTCCTGCTTTTGTTTGCACAATATTAATCCATTGACCTTTTTCACGGGCTTGTAAACTACCCTCGTACATTGCTTCTGCGGTAATGGCAGGAAGATAATAATGCCCTAAATAAGAAGCATTGATTAACATACGGAAGGTTTTGCTTTGATTCGCTTCCAAAGAAAAATAATAGTAGACCCGATCATCTCGTACATCTTGCGAATCAAATTGATTCACAAGATGCTGTTTGCTTTCCTTTTTATTATCCTTTATCTGATAATTCGCATTATGGATTTCCCAACCTGCTGCAACAGGTAAGTTCAGTGCAATATAATTCGCTTTTCGTTTATTACTATTGCTCACGGTTACTGTAATGGCAATATCACTGCCTTGTAATAGATCAGTCTGTTCTACAAGGTCAAGATCACTTAACGTCCGAATATCCGTGTACGTTACTTTAAGCGTTAAGCCCTTACTAATGGACTCTTCTTTACCCGCAGAAGGTACTCCGTGGGTAATAACACTGGCAAAGAGCTTTTTGCCGCTGGTATTAATTAATTCCAGCATTTCACCCGAAGGATTAAGATCACCAAAGGCGTGCTGATAGAAGGGCTTATCACTGTTAACCGTTTGGTTTTCCTTATTGTTCAAGGTGTATTTAGCACTAAAATGGCTAATATCATTGGCTAAATAGCGTGAAACACCCATCAATGCCCATGAGATACCTTGCGTACTTTGAAAGCGATCACGGTTAAGTTCTTTGGATATTTTTTCGACAAATAAATCCGCATCTTGTTTTTTCCCTAATGTGACGAGATTAGCCAGTTGTAAGCCAAAATCACCCAATGGAGAACTAAAGGTTTCAGGTGTTGACCGTAAGGGCTGATTGGTACTGACCAGTAAATTATCAACCAATTGATTTGCCGCGGCGGATTGCCCGATGATATGGTAAGCCGAAGCCAACATCCAACGGGCTTTTTGACTCATCTTTCCAGAAGCCCGTAAACGGTTCATTGCACCCATTTGAGCTTTACCTGCTAAGGCTAAAACATACAAACGATACGCCTGTGATTGTGAGTAAGTATGACTACCCGCTAACCAACGTTGAGCAGCCTCAGAATGATACTTTAACCAGTTGGATAAAATACTGACGGGAAGAAGATAGCCTTGTTTTTTAGCTTCAACTAAGAAGTGCCCTGCATAAATACTCGCCCACTCATTAACGTTATTGGTATTTTCCCAGTAACTAAAGTCACCCGATACTAATTGAAAACGGCTTAAACGTTCAATCGTCCTTTTAATATTGCGTTCGACTTTTCGCCGATTCTCCTGATTTAAGCTCATCACTTTCGGTAAGTACAATTGAGGAAAAGCAGAAGACGTGGTTTGCTCTAAACAACCGTGGGGGTAGCGGATTAAATAGCCCAGATGTTTGCCTAAGTTAAGCGAAGGGACAGAAGATAGCTCCAAGGTTGCTTTATTCGTACCATTAATACCGTGTGGTGTAATTTGTTGTATCCATGTCTCATTAGGCGCAACTTCACTACTGATAATCCGTGTGGTTTCCTGATTAGCTTGGCGAATATCAATATAAATATCAGAGCTACTTTTATGCTTACCGCTGGTAGCAATAAATTGGATATGACCTTTGCCTGATTTTTGACGTGTTTTAAGGCGCAGTATTCCCAATTTTTCGCCCACTTTATCAAAATCCACTATCGTGATTGGCTCACCAATGACTTCAAAAAGATCATCCACAATCATCTCTACTTTCACTTTTTTAATACTCGGATCAGTAACAAATAAAGCAACAGGAATACTGACTTCTTCATACGGGCCTAATACACGCGGCAAAGAAGCTTGCATAATTAGCGGTTGACGTACAAACACCGACTGGCTGGTCTTTCCATACGCGCCGTTATGGGCAGCCACTAGCATTAAGCGTACTGCACCAATATAAGGCGGTAAAGTAATTTGATGTTCAACCGTTTGCCCTGCGGCGAGATGAAACGGCCCCAGCACCCGAACAATGGGTGGAAAACGGCGCTTTTTATCACTGTCATTATCAATATTGCCTTCACCACCACCGCCGAGTGCAATCATTTTATTAAGCTGTCCACTATAAGCGCCCACCACTTGGTCGTATAAATCCCAAGTCTTGATACCTAATGCTTCTTTTCTATAGAAATGACGGTGTAAATTAGGTGTTTTAAACCCTGTTAAGCCTAATAACCCCTCATCAACTACCGCAAGGGTATAACTCATCGCCTTGCCGCTTTCCTCGCGCACGGTTATTGTTTGAGTCGTATTGGGTTTCCATTCTTCTGCGGCTTCTATCATCGGTTTTAAATACGTTTTAGGATCAGAAACCGTTAAAGGAATAATACCGTATAATCGTAACGGACGGTCGTTATCTTTATCCTTATGCGGTTGTAATAAGGTGATATGCACATAAATATTCGGTGACATTTCCGCACCAATGGGTAATTTGAATTTACTGCGTTCGCCATTAAACTCAATCCACTCTTGTTTTAGAATACGACTGCCTGTTTCAACACTTAATAACGCCCGTCCTTTTGCCGTTTTCGGTAACTTTATCGTCGCTGTTTCACCCACCTCATAGGTCTCTTTATCCGCAAAGAAATTTAAGCGACTAGCAGAACCTCCGCCCTCTTCTTGCGCGCGACCTGCCCAGCCTGGCCAATCAACATAAACCGTTTTACCCGTACAATGTCCCCCTTTAAGGTCACACACTCGGACTAAATAACGTCCCCACTCAGGGTATTTAATTTCAAACTGCCATGCCCCTTGACCATCTTTGGTGCTGATAATATCTTGCTGGAGCTTACTGTGATGTTCTCGGTCATCGTATTCAGCTAAGGCGTCTCTTGACTTATCCCACCACCATTTCCACTCGGTTTTATATAAGGTCACTTCGACCTTATCCATCGAAACAGGTTTCCCATCAGCATTCAAGCTTGCGATACGCACCGTATGTTTTTTGTCCGTCAACAGCATATTACGGGCTTCATCACCTTTCGGGAATTTAAGCCCAACATATTCTTTATACGGATGATAATCCAAGGCAGTGCGATTAATACTAAACTCACCGCCTTGTTCAAACACACGGCTAGTAAAAATAGCACGCAACTTGCCTGCGGGTTTTTCTTTTGATGCTAAAAATTTAGTAAAAAGTAACTCGCCTTTAGAATTCAAACGCCCTTTGACTAAAACCTCATCCTCACTGTTTAGTTCGCGTACAGGATCATCGAAATTAAAATCAGTAAAGGCATCAAATCGTGTCTTTTTCGGTAAAAAACGTACCGAAATATCGGATTTTAAATTTTCAGCCGTTGCACCGTGCAACCATTGTGCGGATAAGGTACTCGGGGGTAAAGAACGGTAGCCGTGTAAGACCTCCGTACCAAAATCCAATGCAATTTTAAGACGGTTGGGGCGAATCGTCTCAATCAATAACGATTTACTAAAGTGACTGCCTCCTAAAAAGGCTTTAGCTAACCACGTTCCTGTTACTGCTTTTTTATCCGTTTTAAAGCTAAAATTATAAAATCCCCCCACTGATTTATTCTGTGTTTTCGTTTTAACAATACGACCATTGGGGTCAATCAGCTTCATTGTCACAGGATGATCTTTAGGAATTTTATTGTTTTTATCTTCTAACACAAAAGTAAGATAAATATTATCCCCTGGCCGCCAAACCCCTCTTTCCCCGTACACCATCCCTTTAATACCATTGACAATGGTTGAACCCCCTGTATTAAACTGGCTTACGGACAAGGTCGTTTTGGCGTTCAATTTTAAATACGTGGTATCGTTATTTTTAGTCGCGGTTAACAAAAAAGGAGTAGAAGGCAACGTTAAGGTAGCAAAGCCTTGTTCATTGGTTTGTCCTTGAGCAATCACCTGTCCCTGATAATTACGCACCGATAAATTAACCGCACCTAAGGGAGCGGCTGTTTGTAGATCACTGGTAACAATATGAAGTTGCTTATTAACATCTTGTTTGGCTAAGACACCAATATTACTGATGATGAAATTATGACTAGCCGTTGTATTGTGTTTATTGTGAACATAATACGCCTCAAAACAGGGGTTTTCGCGTTGTTCCCAATGCTCATAATCATTATCTTCAGACCCCGCGTACTCACTCAATCCATCCCAACCACTGGTTTCGGTGACATCCTGATCTTCTGTATTTTTAAGCAAGGTTTTTCGCCGATTCACTACAGAAGGCTTACTGCCACAATCATAAGTCGAATGGCGGCGCTTGATATCCAAATCTAAACGCACCAATCCCCCCTTATGTTGTTTCATCAACTGAGTGACATCAAACGTATAACGGTTCCATTTACTCGGATCAGTTGCCGTTAATGGAATCTCTTTTTTCCATAAAAAGCGTCCTACTCGTTCGGTTTCCTCATTCCCTCTGAGACTGTTCACTTGTAAAAACTGTCCCATTTTATCAGGATAGATTTCAAAAGCAGACACCTGAATACTGTTCACACCCACTGCTTCAAAAGGTACTTCTAACCGATTACTGTGCGGTAAAATCGTACCCGCACCAACAAAACGAACTTGCGGCTTTTGAGAATCAAAGGTCACATCCTGTTTCACCTTTTCTTTGATGATCTCCCCCGCGATACTTTTCAATCCTTTATGAATATAAAGCGTATGATCACCGCCTAACCCATCATTAGGGTATAAGCGAATCACATTGTGTTCGACACGAAGCTTGTATTTTTCATCCTCTAAGACAATCAAGCCTTTTAAATTCTGAGAAGGATCTAAGGCATCGGAAAAACTAATCTGCAAATAAGGATTATCCTTTTCCGCATGTTTAACCCGCCAGTCAATCATCTTAAAATCTTTTGTCCCTGGAATCGTAATATTTTTATTACCCTTGGTATCAATCCCCAATGACTTACCCGTCCAACTCAAATGCAAATCAGAAGAAAAACGTTCCCGCTTTAAACCTTTGACATAAAAGCGATGTAATTTACCGTTACTATTATGCTTCCATTTAATCTTCACCGGGTGACTACGGTACTTGATGCGTAACACCTTACGCACATCATCAGGCAACAGTCGGTCAGAGGACAATAATTGACCACTTAATGACATATCCCCCGTTTTGTTCGACGGAATCATCAATGCATCCGTTTTGATCTCATACTCCATTGGTACGGTACGAAATGAAAACTGATAATCCTTCGCTTTTAACGGCACATCCTTTAAACCATTTGCTTTAATACTCACCTGATACGTTGATGCAGGGGTTAATATTTTGGTCGGCAACCAGACAATCTCTGTTTTGCTTTCAAAAATAGGATGACCCTCTATCGAAGGCGACACCTTCATTACACGACTCGCATCCTTTCCTACCAGCTCTTCAGCAATAATCTCACGGTTAAACACAATCCGAATCGGTGAGTGACGCGAAATAATGCCTTTCGTATGCCAGCCGCTGAGTTCAAACCAATTAAACACCGCATCATCATCTTTCGACACCTTGGTTTTTATCTCTGATACCGCGTCACTAATCCCCCTTTGATCATTATCAACTGAGTCCAACTTACTCGCTTCTTTACAAGCCGATAAGGTAATCAAAAAGAAGCTAAGCAATAACATTGCAAAAGAGCGTGAGCGTGACAGGCACAACATAACTAAAAATCCTTAAGTGAAAAGGGGAGCAATAACAACAGACATTCACCGATCAAATCGGTTAACCGAGATTCCCACTTTATTTTATGTGAGATAAATAAACCAACAAGTGACCGTAATCAAACTGAAAAACGAGGGTTAAAGGTTCCCTAAATAGCCTTATTGTGTTTATTTAGAACCCTTAGCGAATACTAGACTAAGTCTTTCTCTTTAACCGATAATTATCACCCAAGTCAGCCACAAGCTGCTAGGGATTTATAGACAATAGGATAAAAATCAGGTGACAATAGTTTCATTAATTCTGCTTTAATAACACATTAGTATAAGTGATTAAACTTAGTAAAAGGTTAAGATGTCACAGTTTTACACACAAGTAGCTGGTATTTTGATCATTAAGCTACTTAATAAAGTAAAACTTAAAAGGAATTTTCTCCATGAAACACTTAATCCACACCCCATCATTAAAAAACACAGTTTACACGCTCGTATTCCTTGCGCTTTCATCAGTAGCTATCGCTTCACACTCAAATATCACACCCGTCTTGATTATTGATCAACTCGATTTACCCTTTTGTGATTTAGCCTCCCTGTTAGAAGACGGCAAAACCTTTGCTTCTGAAAGACACATCGACACCGTTAAGCCTGAAGGGTCTTAACTACACCCTTTGTTATCACGTTTTCAAAGGCGTTAACAAGGACATCATTCCTCTCTTTTCCGCTAACTGTTCAATCGTAATACCCATTTGCTTTGAGGTATTTTTTAACCATCGGAGATCATTCACACGACGCTCTTTCGCTTCTTCTTCACGAT
>JAGLBW010000039.1 GCA_023146545.1 Cocleimonas sp. | reverse complement strand
GCCGTATACTATAATATTCTTTAAGAAAGTTAAAGAACTTATTGATTTGTTAACGATAAAGCGCAATAACAGGGGCATGATCAGACGGGCGCTCCCAACCCCGCGGCACGCGATCAACAAAGCAACCCACACAGGTTTCGCTTAATAATAAGCTGGATAAGATAAGATCAATGCGCAGACCTTTATTTTGTTGAAATCCCCCCTTTCGATAATCCCACCAACTCCATACCGCTTCTTTTTGTTCAAACAAACGAAAGCTATCGACAAACCCTAAATTACATAATCGTTTTAACGCATCACGCTCTGCGGTTGAACAAAGAATTTTTTCATGCCATATTGCGGGATGATGCACATCCCGATCCGTCGGTGCAATATTAAAATCCCCTAGAATAATAAACTCAGGGTGTTGCTTAACCTCTTCCGCAACCCAGTCGGTCACTTTATTTAACCAATGGAGCTTATAAGCAAACTTGTCAGACCCGACTTCCGAACCATTAACAACATACACATTCAATACCCTAATACCATTAATAGTGGCGGCTAGGATACGACGTTGTGGATCATCTAAATTAGGTAAGTCGGTGGTGATGTCTTGAGCAATCGTTTTGCTTAAGATAGCGACTCCATTATACGTTTTTTGCCCTGCGTATATGACGTGGTATCCCGCTGTACGAATGGCTTCAACAGGGAATTGGTCATCTATTATTTTTATTTCTTGCAGAACCAATATATCAGGCTGCTCTGTGGCTAACCATATCAGTACTTGGGGTAAACGTACTCTTAAAGAATTTACGTTCCAAGTGGCTACCTTTAGATAATCGCTCATACCACCTGTCCCAAACCTGAATGTTTTAATAAAGCATCAATCGAAGGTTTACGCCCTCTAAAAGCAACAAAAGATGCCATTGCAGGACGCGATCCACCTTGGGTTAGGATCTCCACTAAAAAATCGCGGCTCACCTCCGGATTAAACAACCCTTCCTCTTCAAAACGGGAAAACGCATCGGAAGACAGCACTTCTGCCCATTTATAGCTGTAATAACCCGCCGCATAACCGCCTGCAAAAATATGAGAAAAAGCATTTTGAAACCGATTAAAATCAGGGACTTTAATCACGGCTACTTGATCACGTACCCTATCAAGTGCCGCTTGAACCTGCTCAGGCGAATGAATCGTAGACGCTTGATGAAGCTTCACATCAAAGAGCGAAAATTCTAACTGGCGTAACATACCCATTGCCGATTGAAAGTGACGTGCTTCCTGCATTTTAACAAATAAGTCATCTGGTAAGGTCTCTCCTGTTTGGTAATGCTCAGTCAATAAATCCAATGTTTCACGTTGCCAACACCAGTTTTCCATAAACTGGCTGGGTAGTTCAACCGCATCCCATTCCACCCCATTAATGCCAGAAACTTCTAAATAATCGACTTGCGTTAAAAGGTGGTGCAAACCATGACCAAATTCATGAAATAAAGTCATCACTTCATTATGCGTGAATAACGCAGGTTGATCATCACTCGCTGGGGTAGCATTACAGGTCATATAAGCGGTTGGGCGTTGTACCTCATCATTTTCTTTAAAACGGCCACAGAAATCATCCATCCACGCACCACCACGCTTGTGTTCACGTGCATAAAGGTCAAAATAAAACTGGGCTTGATGTTCGCCTTGAGCATTAAATATTTCATAAAACTGTACATCAGAATGCCAGACATCAATCCCTTCTGTTTTTTGCTGAATGCGAATACCATAAAGCTTTTCTACCAACTGAAACAAACCTTGAATCACGCGTTCTGCGGGGAAATAAGGCTTTAGATCTTCATCGCCAATATCAAACTGTTGTTGTTTCAATTTTTCACTCACATAGGGAATATCCCATGTTTGCAACTGATCAATCCCACAATGTGTTGCCGCAAACGTTGCTAAGGTTTCAATTTCTTGCTGTGCAAAAGGCAATGATTTTTCGGCAAGTTGTTCTAGAAATAAAATAACCTCACCTGTTGATTCGGCCATTTTTTTATCCAATGACAAATCAGCAAAGTTATCAAAACCCAACAGCTTGGCTTTTTCTTGGCGTAATTCAAGAATTTCCACCATTACCGCACCGTTATCATATTCAGGATAATCACTATTTTTTGCCGCTCGTGTTACATAGGCACGATAAACCGTTTCACGCAAACAACGATCATCAGCATACGTTATCACCGCATCATAAGAAGGAAACACTAACGTTAAAACATAACCCTCTACATCACGCTGTTGAGCCGCCTGTCGAGCAGAAGCTAAAGCTGATGAGGACAAACCGCTTAAGGCCTCTTTATGGTCTAATTGTTTTGTCCAAGCATTTGTCGCATCTAACACATTATCCGCATAATCTGCTGTCAGCTTAGCAAGCTTTTTACTAATATCACGAAACCGATGCTGTTGATCAGGTGATAAACTCACCCCTGACAAGTGAAAATCTTTTAGCGCATTTTGGATAACCTTCCGTTGTGCTTGATCTAACCCTAAACCCTCCTGATTTTTTTCCAGACGCTGTATGGCTTCAAACAAATCACGGTTTTGACCCCTCTCTGTATGATAGTCACTTAACATCGGTAAACAAGCATTATACGCTTCCCGTAGTTCAGGCGTATTAACAACACGGTTAAGATGACTAATAGGCGACCATACTTTTTGTAATTCATTCTCCATTAGCGATAAGGGGTGCATTAAATTATTCCAATGATAATGATCAGTTTCCTTGAGTAAGGTCTGAATCCCTTGTTTATTTTTCTTAATTAATTGTTCAATGTTTATTTCAATATCAGACGGGTTTATTTCGGAAAAAGTAGGCAGGTTATTAAGCATAAAAAATTATTATTCAGTAAAAATAGCCCATCATAGTCTTTTTTAAATTACACTGCGTTGTAAAAATTAAAATAGAACTTGTCTCCTTCAGCTTGGTCTCACCCTACCTAAGCGATGATAAAAAAGGGAACAAGGAACAACCCTACACTTGAATAATTATTCAAAAAATAAGAGGTTTATAACAATGAACAAACAGTTAATTTTAGCCAGCACCCTTCTATCCGCACTATTTTTCAGTGGCTGTTCAACTAATGCAGCAAACGGTGCTTTAATTGGTGCAACCATTGGTGGTTTAGCAGGCAAAGCCTCTGGAGACCATAGCGCTGAACGTGGCAGAGAAGGCATGTTGATTGGGGCAACCATTGGAGCAATTATTGGCAATGAAAAAGATAAACGAAAACAATAACTGAAAGGTAGAATGCAACACTAATACCCCTATGAGGTGTGGAAAACCAACCTTTTCACATCGATAACACCCGCTTTAAGGCTTTCAAGTCTTTAGGCTCTGTTGACATTTGATAATTAATTTTCCTTCTCTCAGTATTAAAAAGAACGGTATCGCCCTGCTATATTGTCATTTTTTGCCTTGTTTTTGCCTTGATGGAAACAAAGAATTAGCTAAAAAGTAAAACCCTAAAATAAACCTTGAACTTCTAAAGAAAACAGGTGCTCAGTCGACGATACCCCCCCCTTTTTTTTCTAAAAAAGGCATGAACTAACAATAGGAAAGTAAGCCTTTTACCGCCTACACACCTTATTTTACTGTTATCCAAAGCGTATAAAATACCACCAGACAAATCCTTTTCCCCATATTTTCTTTCTCTTAGCCTCAAAAAATAAGGCTTGCATTATATTAGCGCATGGTAATATAATAAGATTATCTGCACAGGCATCAACAAATATAATGGGTATTATTTATTTGTCTTAGTGTGTAGCTATTATACCCTCCTAGCGGTTGGCGCCTTTTTAAGGCGTCCTTTTTAAGGATATTTTACCCTCCCTTCTTGTTACATACTTCAATTTCATAATATTATTCCCTTATTTTTTAAAGGCTAATTTTTTTACTTCCTGCTTGACCTTATTACTTGTATCATCATTTGATAACGTATGCCGAGGCACTAAGGAATCGAAATGCTTAAGGTCTTTATTAAAACGCACCTTCAAATGACTCTGCTCAATCAAATTCTCTGTAATCGCTTGTTGATAAACGCGCAAACCATCTAACATATCCGTAATTTTAGTAGCCAATGTTGCTTTAAATTTTGGGTTTTTCATTTTTTCATACTTAGCCTCAATTTTTTCTAAACGTTTTGACACAATTTTATGGCGTTTTTTCAATAACACATTAGCATTCTGCGACATATTCAATTTATTTTTATAAAGCCCGATCAATTCTTTACGACTAGAGTAAAGTGCCAACAGCTGTTGGTCTTCTTCCTCTTTTAACGCCCGTTTTTTCTCTCTTACAATCTCCGCTAAACGCTGTTTTATCCGCTGTTCTTTTTTAGATAAAATTGCTTTTTTTTGAAGGGCTGATAACGCCACCGTCTTCTTTAACCCACCCTTATTTAATGTCGTGTGCCCATGTTTTGATGCTATGGGTGGAATTTGATCCGAATAGAAAACAGACCCTGTTTCATCAACCCAACGAAACCAAGTAGCTTCGGATGACGAGGACAAAAAAATAAAACTGATACCCAGCAGTGTAAGCATTTTTTTCATTATTTAAATCTAACTATTTTTATTATAATTAAAGGCGCAAACTGAAAGTAACCCACCTAAAATTTCAGAATGAAAACAATTTTTAGCCTATCATAGATTTTTTTAAAGCATGTCTTTATCCGATAAAATGCCCCTTAATGAGTTGCACTATATGAAACCCTACCAACAAGAATTCCTTGACTTTGCCATTGAAAATGATGTCCTCTCTTTTGGTGAGTTTACCTTAAAATCAGGACGAATCAGTCCTTATTTTTTTAACTTTGGCTTATTTCAGACAGGCTCTAGCCTTGCACGCTTAGGAGATTACTATGCCAACGCTATTATTGATTCAGGTCTTAAATTTGACATGTTATTTGGCCCTGCTTATAAAGGTATCCCACTCGTTTCCATTATTGCCGCAACACTCTACGAAAAACACGGGCTGGACTATGCCTACGCTTATAATCGCAAAGAAACTAAAGACCATGGTGAAGGTGGAAATATTGTCGGCGCACCCTTAAAAGGACGGGTGCTAATTGTTGATGATGTGATCAGTGCAGGAACAGCATGTCGTGAAGCCGCGCAAATTGTTGAAGATAACCAAGCCAGTCTAGCGGGTATTGCAATCTCATTAGATCGCCAAGAAAAAGGACAAGGCGAACAATCTGCCGTCCAAGAAGTTGAAGAAAGTTACCGTATCCAAGTCATTCATATTATTGGTCTAGATCACGTCATCCACCATATAAAAACCAAAGTTAATGACCCTAGTCTACTTAAAGAAATAGAATCTTATCGCGAACAATATGGGATAAACAATGAAGTAGCATGATTTTAAGTTATCATTTTCTATCGATTAGCATACAACTTATTGATATTAAAAACATATTTAAGATAAAAACACAGTAAGAGATAACAATGGAAATATTATTTGCAGTACTATCAAGTAGTATCAAAGATACTAATTCTATCTCCTAGATAGATAAATACTTGGAATAAAAAAAGATCTCGCTACTGGAGCGATTCAGAAACAATCGAGATCCTTTCCAACTAACAACACAACTAATTATCAATGCTTACAATTCCATCAAGCTTTACTGATGCTTGATGGAATCAAAATAATACTTTAAACCGTTGCAATTCTATCCAGCGCTTTCTCTAAATTTTCCATACTCGTGGCGTAAGAGACACGGATATGTCCTTCCAAACCAAACGCGCTTCCTGGTACTAACGAGACACCATTGTCTAATAAGCGAGTGGCTAATGCTTTATCGTCTTCTAACCCTAAACGGGCGAGTAGCTTCTCTACATTAGGAAAACTATAGAAGGTACCATCAGAAGGCAAACATTCCATCCCCTCAATTTTATTTAATGATGCCACCACAAAGTCATGACGGGCTTCAAATGCTTTCATCATGGGTTTAAGGCACTCTTGATCTCCGCTTAATGCCGCAACCGCCGCAACTTGGGAAATTGAGGTCGGGTTTGAGGTACTTTGTGATTGGATTTTTTTCATCGCTTGAATCAGTTCTAGCGGTCCGCCCGCATAACCAATCCGCCAACCCGTCATGGCATACGCTTTCGATACCCCATTTAATACCACGGTGCGATCATAAAGTTCGGGGGTTGCATTGACAATATTGGAAAATTGATTGTCACCGAAGAGAATTAATTCGTACATATCATCCGTTGCAACCACAATATCGGGGTACTTTAATAAGACCTCGCCTAATGCGGCAAGCTCTGCTTTGCTGTACATTACCCCTGTTGGATTTGAAGGGCTATTAATGACAAACAAACGCGTTTTATCCGTAATCGCGGCATCCAAAACCTCCGCAGTTAACTTAAAGTTTGTTTCTTGTCCTGCTTCAACAATAACGGGAATACCGCCACCTAATAGCACCATATCGGGATACGACACCCAATACGGCGCAGGGATAATCACTTCATCACCATCATTTAAGAGTGCTTGGCATAAATTAGAAAAACTTTGCTTGCCACCACAGGAGACTAAAATTTGATCTGCTTCATAACTTAGATCATTTTGGGTTCTAAATTTATTAATAATCGCGGTTTTTAATTCAGGTATACCGTCTACTGCGGTATAACCTGTTTTGTTTTCATTAATTGCTGCAATGCCTGCGGCTTTAATGTGTGCTGGTGTTGGGAAGTCAGGCTCTCCAACACCTAAAGAAATAATATCTTTACCCTCTGCTTTTAACTTTAATGCTAACGCACTAATCTCTAATGTTGGTGATGGTTTCACACGCTGAACACGATCAGAAAGCTGTATTGTCATAACTGTTTCCCCTATAAAAAATAATTTATCTTAATAATTTGACTAATATACCTCAAATTCTTTCCTTAAAAAGCACAAAAAAAATTATAACGGAAAAATTACGCTAAAATAAAATGATGACAATACATTTTCAATTAAAAACAGCGTTCCAACCTGCTGGAGACCAACCCCTTGCGATCCAGTCCTTAGTCAATGGGATTAACGACGGTTTGGCATATCAAACCCTTTTAGGGGTCACAGGCTCAGGTAAAACCTTTACCATTGCTAATATGATCAACCAAACCCAACGCCCTACCTTAATCATGGCGCACAATAAAACCTTAGCCGCACAATTGTACGGTGAGATGAAAGCCTTTTTCCCTCATAATTCAGTAGAATATTTTGTATCGTATTATGATTATTATCAGCCCGAAGCTTATGTTCCTGCATCGGGTACTTATATTGAAAAAGATGCCTCAATTAATGAACATATTGAACAGATGCGTTTATCCGCAACTAAAGCTTTAATAGAGCGCACCGATACCATTATTATCGCCACCGTTTCGGCTATTTATGGTTTAGGTGATCCGAAATCTTATCTTAAAATGATGCTACACCTTGATTGTGGTGAGATGATTAATCAGCGTGATATTTTACGGCGTTTAACCGAACTTCAATACAAACGCAACGATATCGAACTCTCTCGGGGTACGTATCGTGTGCGCGGTGAAGTGATTGATGTACACCCTGCGGATTCTGATTATGAAGCGGTACGGATTGAGCTGTTTGATGATGAAATTGAACAGCTCAGTTATTTTGATCCTTTAACAGGTAAAGTATTACGCCAAGTGCCACGGTTAACGATCTATCCAAAAACACATTACGTTACGCCGCGCGAGATTATGCTCAAGGCAATTGAACAGATAAAAATTGAGCTAACACACCGCTTAGAACAACTTTACCAAAACAAGCGTTTAATTGAAGCTCAACGTTTAAAAGAACGTACTCAATATGATATTGAAATGATTGTCGAGATTGGTTATTGCTCAGGCATTGAAAACTATACCCGTTATCTGTCGGGGCGTGATGCAGGCGCACCGCCCCCTTGTTTATTAGATTATCTTCCCACCAATGCCCTCGTTGTCATTGATGAATCACACGTTACTGTGCCACAGATTGGTGCAATGTATAAAGGGGATTTCTCTCGAAAAAGTAATTTAGTCGATTATGGTTTTCGACTTCCTTCTGCACTCGACAATCGTCCCTTACGCTTTGATGAGTTTAAACAATTAGCGTCCCAAATCATTCATGTTTCTGCCACCCCTGGAGAGTATGAAACTGAGCACTGTGATAATATCGCTGAACAAATTGTACGCCCAACAGGATTACTTGACCCCATTGTAGAGATTCGACCCATCACATCTCAAGTTGATGATGTGATGTCAGAAATCAACCGACGTGCCGTAAAAAATGAACGGGTATTAATCACCACATTAACCAAACGTATGGCTGAAGACCTCACCGATTATTTAATGGAGCATGACATCCGCTGTCGTTATCTTCATGCAGATATTGATACCGTCGAACGCATTGAAATTATTCGAGACCTACGTTTGGGCGAATTTGATGCTTTAATTGGTATTAACTTATTACGCGAAGGTTTGGATCTGCCCGAAGTCTCTTTAGTCGCTATTTTAGATGCCGATAAAGAAGGTTTTTTGCGCTCGCAACGCGCTTTAATTCAAACGATTGGACGCGCTGCCCGTCATTCCTCAGGTAAAGCTATTTTATACGCCGACAAGATCACAAACTCGATTCAAATTGCATTGGATGAAACCCAACGACGACGTAAAAAACAAAAGGCACATAATAAAAAGCACAACATTACCCCCACCACAATCATTAAAGAAGTGACTGATATTATGGAAGGGGCTTATAGAGGATCACTCAAGGGCAACAAAAGAAAAGCAAGCAACATCTCAGAGTCAACAGCCCACTATGAGACCTTAAGCCCTACGGAATGCATTAAAACTATCACAAAATTAGAGAAAAAAATGCTACAACACGCCAAAGATTTAGAGTTTGAATCTGCGGCAAAAATCCGAGATCAAGTTGCTAACTTGCGCAAGCACCTGCTTGTTAAATAGATAACATTACCCTAGTTCACAATAATAACCACAACGGAAACGTTAACGTATGCTCAAGACCATTAAAGCCTCAATCAGAACCATCCCTGATTACCCTAAAACAGGAATTATGTTTCGGGATATATCAACACTACTCGAAAATCCTATCGCCTTTCGTATGAGCATTGATGCGATAGTTCATCGTTACATGAACAAAAACATTACAGCTATTGCAGGGATTGAAGCGCGCGGATTTATTTTTGGAAGCGCAGTGGCCTATGCCTTAGGTGCACGTTTTATTCCTATTCGTAAGGCAGGAAAATTACCCAGCAAAACAATCAGCCAAGCGTATCAGTTAGAGTATGGTGAAGATCGTATTGAGATGCATACAGATTGTCTTCAACACGGTGAGCGTGTTGTCTTAATCGATGATTTAATTGCCACAGGGGGTACAGCAGCGGCAGCCATTGAGTTGATTAGGCAGTTGGAAGGCAATCTTATCGAAAGCTGTTTTGTGGTTGATTTACCTGATTTAGGCGGTAGCCATAAGCTGAAAACAGAGCTTGATTGCCCTTGTTTTGCATTATGTGCGTTTGAAGGCGATTAAAGATGATAAGCCCTTCCTCTACACGTTATCTTATTGTCGCGGCACTCGAAGTGGAAACCCCTCACTTGGAACAATTTGCCCCCATTGTTCATACGGGTGTTGGAAAATTAAATGCGGCGATTCAATTGTTCGAAGCCTTACTTTTTTACAAGCCTGATTTAGTCATTAACTACGGCACAGCAGGTGCTGTGAGTCATCAATCAGGCTTACTTAAGGTTGATACCTTTATCCAACGTGATATGGATGTGCGGGGTTTAGGTGTCCCCCGTGGTCTAACTCCCTTTACGGATGAAAAGCTTCCCGAAGCGAAGGGAATTGTTTTAGCATCAGGCGATTCTTTTGTAACCAATGCCAAGCAACAACTTGAAGGGTTGAAAATTGCGGTTGACTTGATTGACATGGAAGCTTTTGCTTTACATAAAGTCTGTCAGCATCATCAAACGGCTTTCGAGTGTTATAAATATGTCACCGATAATACCGATGATGAGGCATCCAGCGACTGGGAAAACAATGTTGCTAAAGGTGCTGATCTTTTTGCTGAGCAATTAAAACAAGTGTATGGATTATCTTTATTAGCCAAGATCTAAAAATTAAGTCAATTATCGTATTATATTTCGTTAATCAACTCATCTAAAGAATCTTGAGCAATTTCAAGAACATCCTGATTACTATCCTTTAGAGCAACCGTTAAAAAAGGACGTGCTAAGGGGCTTTTGGTTAGCCCTAAATAATGGCAAGCATCGGAACGAATTAAGGCATTCTGATCGGTGCTGAGTACTCCAAGCCGAGGAATGAGAGAAACTAATAAATCCGTAGCGGTAAACTCTTCCATCACCACACCAATACCAATTCGTGTACTGAGAACAGTACCTTGATCCGCTAACAGCTCCAATATCGCATCGAAACGGTCAGTATTTTGATGAATCTGCTCAATCACCTTATCGACTTGTCCATCAGAGAGCAAAAAATCAAACGTCGCCGCTAAACTTTTGGCTTGGCTTTCCCATCTTATTTTTTGTCGCAACGTTTCCAATGTTTGAGCACCGAATAACTGTTGTGTTCCAATTTGTATCCACGGCACCGAACGTACCGTGTATTTTTTTGCCGCTAGGGGATATTGTTCGAGGTTAATAACCCTTAATTGTGCAATTTCCCCTGATTTTATCAAGGTGCTGAAATGATTTAAAACAGTTGAACAGTATGGACAGTTGGAACTGACCAAAAGTAAGACATCAGGGGTTGTGGTAGTAGTACTCATAAGCAATTCGGGTAATGTTCTGGAAGTGTCATTTGTGCGGGTATTTTATCACGATCCCAATATTGAATCGCCCAAACCCAAACATCATTTAAACAAGAAAACTGATCTAAAGCAGGCGGTGCTTGCCCTAAAAAATGCAAAGTATCCAAAATGGTTTGACGTTTTTCAGTATCACTCACTTCAGGTGAATGGTTTTGTTTGCTGAGTTTTTTTCCATCGGGCGTTACGGCGGTAGGGAAATGTAAATATTGAGGTTGCTGATAGTTCAAACAGTGTTGTAAGTAGCATTGACGCGGTGTATTGTCTAATAAATCAGAACCCCGCACAACTTCAGTAATCTGTTGGTATTCATCATCCACAACAACGGCAAGCTGATAAGAAAACAGCTGATCACTACGCTTTAAAATAAAATCCCCTACTTCTAACGCTACTGCTTGTTGATAGTCACCTTGTAAATAATCCGTAAAACCAATGGGTTCATCATGTGTTCTTAAACGGATGGCAAATTGAGCCGCGTCTGGATTTGTCATTTTTTCTCGACAAAAACTAGGGTAAACATAACCGTATGTTCCCTCAGGCATCTGCTTTCGTAAAAATTTTCGTGTACAACTGCACGGGTAAACTAATGAACCTAAATCATTAAGTGCTGCGTCATAAGCTTGAGTGCGTTGGCTTTGATAAAGAATCGCATCATCCCACTGATAACCATACTGTTCCAGTGTCTGTAAAATTTGGTAGATACTGTCTTTTTTGACCCTAAACTGATCAACGTCTTCGATGCGTAATAACCATTTACCTTCTTTTGATTTTGCACAAAGATAACTGGCCGTTGCCGCAATCAGTGATCCGAAGTGGAGGGATCCTGTCGGAGAGGGTGCGAAACGTCCGATATAGGGTTTATTGTCTTTGGGGAGCAATGGGTACTGGGCGTAAGAAAAGGAGTCCTTAGTCTGCTGTAAATTAGCGATATAAAAGACTCCTTATCTACGGTCGAAATTAAATACTCAGCCCATTAAGCTAACTGACGCTCTTTAATTTCTTGTGTGGTTTTACAATCGATACAAAGTTCTGCGGTTGGTCTTACTTCTAAGCGCTGTAAACCAATTTCGATACCACAAGCATCACAAAAACCATAATCATCCGCATCAACACGCGCAATGGTTTTGTTAATCTTACGGATTAATTTACGTTCTCTGTCTCGCGTGCGAAGCTCTAATGCAAACTCTTCTTCCTGCGTTGCCCGATCAGCAGGGTCAGAAAAATTAGACGCTTCTTCTTTCATATAACCAACCGTACGATCAGCCTCTTCTATTAGTGCTTTTTTCCAAGCAACGAGGATATTACGAAAATGAGCAAGTTGCTCTTCTCCCATATACTCTTCACCCTTTTTCTGGACATATGGTTCAATTCCATCTACGGGTAGCGCTGACTTACGATTAATCCTAGTTACAGTTGCGGTTGCAATAGTCATGAATTGTTCTCCCAATATATTGAAGAAGACATTAAGATTGACCCCTTCCTTGAAAATAGCCCATTCTCGTTAAGATAAACACTTGACAAAAATTGGCTCAAATTGTAGCTAACTTTCCCTATGAGTAAAGAGGTAAACGACATATGGCTACAATATGGTTAAAAAATGTACATTATTTCTCGTTATTGCTATAAATTTAATCTATTTCTAAATGTATTTCTCCTGATTTTTCTATTGAACTAAGCTAGCAGACCCAAGATTTTAATCTTTTTGGCTCACTTTTTTCATCCTGATCTTGAATAAAACACTCTAAAATATGATCCTAAAAACAATCTACACCAACGAAAAAAAGAACAACTCTTATCATAAAATTCCCTTACTCTATCGGACTCACAACCCATATTCCATTAAGCTAATGGAAGTCTTATATATGGTCATTTTCCTTAAAGTAAACAACAAATAGTCATAGTTGCGAAATTTGTGATGAAATTAGTTCTTTATAAAAGCAAATAAATTCTACTAATGAATGCTAGTAATTGCTAGTTTTTTCACCGTTCATCTTACATTAATATAAGTATGTAACTTTTTATAGGTTTTAGTTTCATAAAAGTGCTGTTTTTTTTTACAATTTTATTTTTATAGTGATAATCAGTGATTTTTACCTTGAATATTTTTCATTAGAAGTGGAGTAAAAATCATCTGGGCTTTTATAGGGAAACCCCAACCCCTTAAAAATTTCATCTTATATTGTCGCTTAATATTTTTTACCTACGTTACGATTAAATCAGATGCGGCATAGCCTAGTATAAAATTGATATTATTGAACAATTACTTTTTTATTAGGCGGGGCATAGTATATTTTATAACGGTCAATTTGTGTATTATTTATACAAAAAAACTTATTTTTTTGTATAAATAGGTATCAGAGACAGACAGGCTCTACAAAAAAATTGACAAGGCGTAAGATTGTCATTTGACCATTTTATTTTTTTTATCATCCCAATAAAAAAAATAAGCCCACAAAAAAGGTGCTAACAACTTGATAAATGAAGCAATAAAGATTGAAGTGAGTAATCTTCACAAACAATTACATCATCATAACCATTGTTATTATGTGCTTGATAATCCTGAAATCCCTGATAGCCATTACGATAAGCTCTTACAGGCATTACAACGGTTAGAAAACCAACACCCCGAAATAAAAACACCCGACTCACCCACGCAGCGTGTTGGAGGCGCTCCGTTAAAAAAATTTAAAGCCGCAACACATTTATTACCCATGCTCTCTTTAGCCAATGCCTTTTCCTCTGAAGCGGTTCAATCTTTTGAACGACGCTTGCAAGATCGCTTAGACGGTCATTTTAACCCCGAAACACAAACCCTACATTTTATGGCAGAACCCAAGCTTGATGGTTTAGCCGTCAGTTTAATTTATGAGCAAGGGGTTTTAATACGAGGCGCAACGCGGGGTGATGGACAAACAGGGGAAGACATTACCCACAATGTCCGTACGATTCATTCCATTCCCTTAACATTAAAAGGAGACAATATCCCTCCCCTACTGGAAGTCCGTGGCGAAGTGTACATGCCAAAAGCATCCTTTGAAAAACTCAACAAGAACGCACGTAAAGCAGGCAAACGAACCTTTATGAACCCCCGCAATGCGGCAGCAGGCAGCTTACGTCAACTTGATCCTAAAGCAACCGCAAAACGTCTTTTAGCCATGTATTGTTATTCGATTGGAAAAACAGAGGACTGGACATTACCAACCACCCATAGCGAATCAATAAAACAGCTTAAACACTGGGGATTTAGTGTTTGCCCTGAAAACAAGGTCGTCACAGGCATTCAAGCCTGTCTTGATTACTATCAAAGTATCGGAGAAAAGCGCGCATCACTCCCCTATGAAATTGATGGGGTTGTTTACAAAATTGATGATCTTAACTTACAAAAACAATTGGGATTTATCAGCAAATCACCTCGCTGGGCATTAGCTCATAAATTTCCAGCTCAAGAAGAAATGACATTACTAGAAACCGTTGACTTTCAAGTCGGTCGAACGGGAGCAATTACCCCTGTAGCTCGTTTAGCACCTATTTTTGTAGGCGGTGTCACCGTCACAAATGCCACCTTGCATAATATGGACGAAATACAACGTAAAGACATTTACATTGGCGATACTGTTATTGTCCGACGTGCAGGTGATGTCATCCCAGAAGTGGTACGAGCAGTTCCTGATAAACGCCCTCCAGAACCACAGCCCATTATTATGCCCACCCACTGCCCGATCTGTTCCGCTGAAATCATTCAATTAGAAGGTGAAGCAAAAGCACGTTGTTCTGGCGGCTTATATTGTCCCGCACAAGCAAAGCAAGCGATAAAACATTTCGCTTCCCGCAAAGCAATGGATATTGATGGTTTAGGTGATAAATTGGTTGAACAGTTATTTGACCTAACACTAATCCAACAGATCAACGACCTTTATCAACTCAAAACAGAGCAAGTCGCCTCACTAGAACGCATGGGAGAAAAATCAGCCCATAATCTCATACAAGCACTAGAAACGAGTAAACAGACCCACTTATCTCATTTTATATATGCGTTAGGCATTCGAGAGGTGGGTGAATCAACCGCTAAATCATTAGCTCAGTATTTTCGATCCTTAGACACCTTACAACAAGCCGATAGTGAAACGTTACAATCCATTGATGATATAGGCCCTATTGTTGCCGATAGAATCCTATACTTTTTCTCACAACAACATAACCTTGATGTTATTGAAGCGTTAATAGCTGCAGGCATACAGTGGCCAACACCTGAAAAAACACCTAATGAAGATGATTTGCCCCTACAGGGCCATCACTATGTACTGACAGGCACGTTCTCAAGCCTAAAACGAACAGAAGCAAAAACCAAACTCGAAAAATTAGGTGCAAAAGTAACCGCAAGTATCTCCAAAAAAACCACTGCTGTCTTTGCAGGTAAAAAAGCAGGCTCTAAACGCACAAAAGCTGAAAAGATTGGTATAAAAATCAGCTCAGAGGCTGATTTGTTAGCATTAATCGGAGAGAAGCAAGAAAACTAAAAATATTTTCAATTCACTGCTTGACAGTACTCAAGCGCATACGTATTATGCCCACCTCAACGCGGGAATAGCTCAGCTGGTAGAGCACAACCTTGCCAAGGTTGGGGTCGCGAGTTCGAATCTCGTTTCCCGCTCCAGATTTAAAAAAGCCTTATCATTTAATTAGTTAAGGCTTTTTTTATGAAGACAGTTAAACAGAACAATCGCGTGTTTCTTTTATTATTAATCTTTACCAAAAGTAAATTATAATGATATAATCCGCATCCTGTTGAAAAGGCTGAATGGCAGAGTGGTGATGCAGCGGCTTGCAAAGCCGTCAACCCCAGTTCGATTCTGGGTTCAGCCTCCAATTTTCAAGACGTTTACTTAGCTCACTGTATGCCCAGGTGGCGAAATTGGTAGACGCAAGGGACTTAAAATCCCTCGCCTTCACGGGCGTGCCGGTTCGATTCCGGCCCTGGGCACCAAATATGACAAACTTACAAAGCCCGCATTTTAGCGGGCTTTGTTGTCCTTGGGCTTTTCATTTCTAGAAAAAACAACCCCGCTGATCATTTGCTCCCTAGGTACTTTGAAAGTATTAGCTTGGTTTTTCTATACGTTACACGCTGCGTTAAATTAGGTGGGTTTATTATTGCGATTTTCCTTAATGCTTTCTCAGCTCATTCTTTACCTTACAACCGAAAGATAAAGAAAATGATCGGCTAGCAAAAAAGAAAAGAGTAGCATCAGATAAACAATAGAGTAGGCAAATAAACGCATTGCCCCTTGATCGTTAGGGCTATAGTAAAGTCGATAGACATAAAACCCAAATAAGGTATTCAACACGAAGGCTGAAATAAAATAAGCTAAGCCGCTCATACTGATAAAGAAAGGCAGTAGGGTGACAATAAAAAGTAAACTGGCATACACTGCAATTTGTTTTTTAGTGTGGGCGATACCATGTGTAACAGGCAACATAGGAAACTTTGCTTTACGGTATTCTTCTACCCGATGAATGGCTAGTGGCCAAAAATGAGCGGGGGTCCAGAAAAATATAATCAGAAACAGAATCACCGCCTCAGTGCTAACCTCACCCGTCATAGCAACCCATCCTAGTAAAGGAGGCGCAGCCCCTGCCGCACCGCCCCAAACAATATTTTGTGGGGTGGTGCGTTTTAAAAACATCGTATAGATAATGGCATATCCTACCATCGCAACAAACGTTAATAATGCCGTTAATTGATTTGTTTGCCACAGCAAAATAGTCGTGCCAAGTAGCATCCAAGTTATTGCAAAAAACGAGGCGGTTACTCTATTTAATCGACCTGTTGGCAAAGGACGATTAAGTGTGCGATACATTTTTGCATCAGCTTGATAATCGACAATATGATTAATGACCGCACCTGCTGAGGACATTAAACCAATTCCTAATGTTGCCCAAAACAGTTTGAGCCAAGGAAGCGCTTGAAAATGATAAGGTAGCGCCAAGATCATACCGACAAAGGTAGTGAACATAATCAGCATCACTACTTTTGGTTTTCCTAGCTCATAAACCGCTTTGATTTTTTTGATATAGTGACTCGCTTGATAGTCACTATCCTGTGCGTTGTTTTCAATACTATTAGCCACTTGGCTTTTCATTGTCAACATGATAATAGCTTATTCAAAAATATCTTTACGGAAAGTGCGCTGCCAATTTTCTGCTACTTGTTGACGCACAATTTGCTTAACAGGATTAGTTTCTACTTTTGGAATATAGTATAAATCCTTTAGACGTTTTCCCTTACCGTCATAGCGGAAAGTGGTGGAAAGTGCCATACCATAGTCATGTCCTGCCATAGCGACACAATCGTTGATTAAGAAAGGTGTTCCGATTTCTCTACCATGAAGCTCATCATTAATAGCTTGCACAACAATACGTGCCTGATTACTGGCGATATAGCCTGTTTTAGGCATCGGTGCACCATCAACACTATCACCAATCACATAGACATCATCATGGCGCATTGAGCTAAAATCTAAGAAATCAACAGGACACCACTGTTTATCTGCCAAATCATTTTGCATTGCAAACAACCCTGCGGCTTCAGGAGGGATGATATTAATCACTTCGCCTTTATGTGATTGACCATCAGAGGTAATCACGGCATGATTGCTGACATCAAGTTTAACGACTTTGCCACCTTTTTTAGCCGGTACCCATTCAATCATGCTATTTTCTGTACCGTAACCAAACTGCTTCTTCCAATAGAAGATATAGTTATCAGACAGAACAAATTTATCTTTAGCATCAAGAATCAATATTTTTGCGCTCGGATTTTTTTCTTTTAACATCGCGGCAATAAAAGAAGCTCGCTCATAAGGCGCAGGAGGACAGCGGTAATCATTTTCTGGCGGCGCAATAATAACGGTTCCGCCTTTTTTCATAGACAGTATCTGACGACGTAAAGTCATGGTTTGTCGACCTGCATTATAGGCCGATGGAAAATCACCCTCTGCAAGTTCTTTATTAAACCCTTCTATTGCGTGGTAACCATGCATAGGGCCTGGGGAGACAATCAGTTTATGATAGCTAAGGACGCCACCTTTTTCTAATTTCAGCTGTTTTTTGTCATAGTCGATGAAGGTCGCTTTATCCTGAATCACGTTCACTTTATAACGTGTTTTTAAGGTGGTATAGGATGCCATTAAGTCTTCTAGCGTTACCCAACCTGGGATCACTTCATTACTGCCTGGGCAAAAGATATAATAGGGGTTAGGCTCGACAAGGGTAATTTTCACATCAGCATTCAGTAGTCGTAGATACTTCGCAGCAGAAGCCCCCCCGATTCCTCCTCCTACAATAACGATATGCGCTGCATTTTTAGAAAATGCTTTGCTTGATGCGCCTAACAAACCATAGGTAACGGCACTTGCACCCAATAGCTTGAGCATTTGGCGACGAGACATTCCCTTCTTTTTGTCCAGATGTTTATTTTTCATAGCAACTATTCCACTCCTCTTTTCATTTTCGCCCAATCAGGAACAACAATATCTTTCTTTATTGAGGCTTTGCTCCAAGGTTCTGGCTTCTGTTGGGCAAAGAAATCCGCCATTGCTACAATTTCTTCATCCGTCAGAGGTTGAGTGATAATCCCCATGACAATAAAATCATTGGCATCTTTAGTTTTATATTCCTGCATTTTATCAATAAATTCTTGTTTATCCATACCTGCTAATGGTGGAATAATGTCATTGAACTCTGTTCCCATTGTTCCATGACAAGCAGAGCATTGAGCGGATAAAAGCCAAGGCGATGACATTGGGAATTTTTTTGCTAGTTCAAAGTTTTCTTTAAGTGACATGCCACCAATAATATCGTCAGCAGCCTTTATGTTTAGAGACCCCCAACTGCCTACAATAAGAAAAAAAGAAAATAAGACCTTTTTCATTAGCTAATCCTTCTATTGTTTTTCATAAAAAAACCATTATCTATTATATCGCCCAGTTATTTAACCTAATCAAAAATAAAATCCGATTCATTTATTAAATAAAACACAACACATAGTATATTAGTATTTTATAATATTATTAAAATCAAACTTAAAAAACAACATAAATAATTTGGATACCTCATAAATCAATGGCTCTAATCTGCTCATTCATTGACTTAAATCAGACAAAAGGTAAGATAACACCCCTAAAAGTGATGTTTCATTGCGAATTGTCAATGAGTAGTCATTGACAATTCGCAATGCACTCTGTTGTTAAAGTCAGCATATTAATAGCGTGGATACTATTAATAATAGTTGGCAATTCATTGGTAAAGCAATGGTTATAATTAATACTATTTTAGCAATAGCTTAATTATTGATTATCAAATAACACCATTATTACTAATAATTTAAGTTTATCAGGAAACGATATGAAAGAATTATCAGAAGAAGAAAAGAAAAAAATCCTTGAAAGTTCTCCCAAAGGAACATGGGTGATTATGTTTGTTTATGGGATATTATTTAGCCTTGGATTCCTCTACTTCTGGTTTGAGCTTTTTGTTGCTCGTGGTTCAATTAACTAAAGGAAGCTAACAGTATGTCCATCCATATTGATCCACTTGAAAAAAAGTGGATAATCATGAGTGCAGTAATTATCTTACTGTCTTGGTTACTGATTTTATATTATGCCTCTGTAGAAAATATTCACCCACCCAGTAATGTAGAAGTGATTGACTCCGCTCGGTTGCACCTTCCTTCTGGAGTGGGAGGGGGCGAATTTACAGAAGATAAATTAGGGCTGAGAAAAGAGCCTGATGGCACACTGGTTGTAACGATGGTAGCAGCACGTTACGGTTTTTATCCGCAACATATTAAAGTGCCTATTAACACCCCTGTTAAATTTAGAATGGCTTCCTTTGATGTACTTCATGGCGTATTGATTCCCTTTAGTAATATGAACACCATGATCGTTCCTGGTTATGTCTCTGAGCTAACCACACGTTTTACAAAACTAGGTGACTTCCCTGTTATTTGTGATGAATATTGTGGACTTGCCCACGCCTATATGTACGGAATGATTAAGATTGTACCTAAAAATGAATTTAAACTAACGTCAGAGGCTCACTAATGGCAACATCATCAACGGGTAGCAGTGATATTGCATTATCAACTGAGACCATCAAATCCACCAACAAACTTGCGTTTTGGAATTTTGTGGTTGCTTTTGCTGCCTTTGCATTAGCCTTACCAATGGGTGCTTATCAAGTCCTTGAACGCAGTGGCATGTTTCCTGCACTTGAAAATGCGGCCGTTTATTATGCCTCTACCTCAACGCATGGGGTTTTAATGGCGTACGTACTCAGTACCTTTTTCATTATGGGGTTTGGCTACCATACGGCAGTGCACAGTCTAAAACAAACGCTCTGGTCGCCTCGCTTTGCATGGATTGGATTCTGGATTTCCACTATTGGTGTGGTGTTGGCGGCGCTTCCTCTCCTTACGGGGCACGCCTCGATACTTTATACTTTTTACCCACCAGAAATTGCGCACCCCGCTTTCTACATTGGCGCTGCCATGCTCGTCATTGGCTCTTGGTTTTGGTGTGTCATTATGGTTATTTCAACCGTACAATGGAAAAAAGCCAACCCCAATAAACCCGTTCCCCTCATTATGTACGGCACAGTCTTAAATGCCTTATTATGGCTATGGACTTCGGTAGGTGTTGCCGCAGAAGTGGTTTTCCAGTTAATCCCTATGTCGCTAGGATGGGTTGATAGCTTAGACCCAGGTCTTGCCAGAGTTCTTTTTTCTGAAACACTCCACGGTATTGTTTATTTTTGGCTATTTCCTGCTTATTTGGTGATGTACACCATTATGCCAAAAGAAGCGGGTGGCAAGTTATTCAGTGATGAGTTTGCACGTATTGCGTTTTTGATGCTATTTATCTTCTCTGTTCCTATTGGCATGCACCATTTGTACATGGACCCGATGATCGCCGCAGGTTGGAAACTACTGCATATGTTTGGCACCTTTATGGTGGCTGTCCCTACCCTAATTACAGGCTTTAGTATTATCGCTACGATGGAAATAGCGGGTCGTTTACGCGGTGGCAAAGGGCTTTTCGGATGGATTAAGACACTGGACTATACCAACCCTGTCGTCTTAGCCTCCACATTATCACTGTTAATGTTAACCGTGGGTGGCTGGGGTGGCGTTATCAACGCTGCTTACTCCTTAGATGCTTTAATCCATAATACACAATGGATACCAGGACACTTCCACCTTATCTATGGTGGCACAACTGTCATTATGTATTTTGCGGCCGCCTACTGGTTATGGCCTAAAATCACAGGGCATCAACTCTTCTCAAACAAGCTTGTACTGACTCAGCTCTGGTTATGGTTCATCGGCATGTGGATTACTACCATGCCGTGGCATTATCTCGGATTAGTGGGGCAACCGCGTCGTGTTGATACAGTGCAAGCCTATCAACAGGCTGAAGAACTGGTTCGATCATGGGATTTTTCGATGTTAATTATGAACTTTGGTGCCCTAATCTTGCTAGTCTCAGGGCTTCTATTCGTCTATATCCTGTTTATGACAGCACGTGAGCCAGCCATCAGTAAAGCAGACCGAGAAGTCAGCTATGCTGAAGCCATTCACCCGCCACTACACGTTCCTACTTTATTAAATAGCCTCGCTTTTTGGAATTGGGCGATGTTGATTTATTTAATCGCAAGTTATGGTTATCCTATTTTACAATTTTGGTTTATTGGTACGCCTGAGTCACCCGCATGGGGCATTTAAAGGAAGAGCAGATGATGAAAGTAATTAAAAAATTAGCCTTGGGACTCGCATTATTTGGATTAGCAACAGGGAGTGTCTTTGCTAACAGCAATACAGAAAAGAAACCCTCTGGCCCTTCGTCTAATATTGCTTGGGACGTACCACAAATTCTCTTTGTTAGAAAGGGTGACCCCGTTCGAGGGAAAAAAATTAACCGTGATATGATGTGCAACAGTTGTCATGGAGAAGAAGGGATTGCACAGGCTAAGAACTGGCCCAGTATGGCAGGGCAAAAAGCCAATTATACCTACAAAATGTTAATTGATTATCGCGATGAAAAGCGGTCAGGTACGCATACCTCCATCTTAATGGTGAGATTAGCGAAAAAAATGAGTGAACAGGATATGGCCGATGTCTCTGCTTATTATGCCAGCTTTCCGTTGCCCCCTGCCACACGCCCTAAACTCGCCACGAAAGCACAGGTAGAAAAAATTCTTCCTTTACTCACTAAAGGCGATGGTAAACGTATGTTGCCACCTTGCTTATTGTGTCATGGTGCAGAGGCAGAAGGTAATGAACGCGATATTCCTTCACTGGCAGGACAACGTGCAGAATATTTCCGCAAAACAATGCAAGAATATAAAAACGGTAC
>JAGLBW010000038.1 GCA_023146545.1 Cocleimonas sp. | reverse complement strand
CAATATAAAAAAGGGTGACAAATAGTCATCCTTTTTTATTTCAATAGTCGCTCTACCCACAGAGAATCCTATCACCGTGCCAAAGAAAGATACCTGTTATCACTGTGGTCTTGAAAATCAAAATAATAGTCAACTTAACTACACCGTTTTAGGCATAGAAAGGCATTTTTGCTGTTTTGGTTGTCATGCGGTTACGAAGACCATTATTGAATCAGGAAATGAGGATTACTACCACTATCGAGAAACATCAAAAAGTGATGCTGAACCTGCTATTCTGCCTGATTTTTTAGATAAATTAGTGATCTATGATCGTCCTGAAATACAAAAAAGCTTTGTACGCCAACAAAATAACGGGACAAAGGAAGCCTTTTTAATTTTAGAAGGGATTCGTTGTGCCGCTTGTGTTTGGCTCAATGAACAACATTTAAGAAAGCTTGACGGTGTAAAGGACGTTAACATGGATTACACCAGCCAGCAGGCAAGAATTTGCTGGGATCCTCAACAGGTGCAATTATCTGATATTCTCCTTGTTATTGCCTCGATTGGCTATACAGCACACCCTTTTGACCCCACCCAACGCGAAAAGCTCATACAAGAACAAAAACAAAAAGGGATTAGCCGCTTACTTTTTTCTGGTTTTTTAGGAATGACGGTGATGGCACGCGCTATTGCAGGCTATTGGATGGGGGGCGTTGATGCACAAGGAAGCCTCGAATTGTGGGAAATAATGGGACGCTGGACGGATTTGCTGATCGTCTCCATTATGTTGGTTTACTCAGGTTCTACCTTTTATATTTCCGCATGGCGTGATCTTAAAAATCGCCATTTGGGGATGGATTTACCCATAGTCATTGGCTTGAGCACCGCTTATATTGGTAGCTTAGTCGCCACCGTACAACAAATAAATATTGTCTATTATGACTCGATTGCGATGTTTATCTTCCTAATGCTAGCCGCACGATTTTATGAGTTGCAAGGGCGTATTCTAGCCGCATCCTCTTTGGACAAATTGCTCAAGGTCATCCCCAAAACCTGCCAGCGACTCAAAGGTACTGATTTAAATGACGCATCAGAAGCGGTTTTAATTACCGAGTTACAAATCGGTGATCACGTACTGATCAACCCAGGAGAAACCGTCCCTGTCGATGGCTGTATTACTCAAGGAAAAAGTAGCTTTGATGAATCATTGCTAACAGGAGAAATGATGCCTGTCACCTGCTCACAAGGTGATCAGCTTATTAGCGGTAGCTGTAATGTTGAGCAAGCGGTAGTGATGGAAGTGAAGCGTTTGTACATGGACTCCACGTTAACCGATATTCATACACTATTAGAAAAAGGCATCGAATCCAAGCCACATTACGCCTTGATCGTAGAGAGAATGGCGAAGTGGTTTGTTTTAGCTATTTTAATCATTGCCTCATTGACTGCTTTATTCTGGTTATTGATCGACCCCAGTAAAGCCTTACCGATTACTATTTCTGTATTAATCGTCACCTGCCCCTGCGCCTTAGCCTTAGCCACTCCTGTTGCGCTGGCTTTAAGTTCGGGATTATTTGCAAAACTCGGCGTGCTCCCTCTAAAAATGTCAGCCATTGAAGGCTTATCCCAAAGTGATACGGTAGTGTTTGATAAAACAGGCACCTTAACCGTTGGGCAACCCGAATTAAGACAAACGATTTTATATCAACAATCCCACTATGATACGAGACACTATCAAAAAATAGCCGCTTCTTTAGAATGGCTATCAGAACACCCCATTGCCCATGCCTTTAAAGGAAAAGAGAAAAAACCTGTTTTTGTGGTCAACGACCTAAAAAATAATCCAGGAAAGGGCATTGAGGGGGAAATAGAAGGACAGCAATGGAAGCTTGGCAAGCTTTCTTATTGTTTGAACTCATCTACTTTACAAACACTGCCAAGTTCACTGCAATCAAAAATTCAGCAAGCACATCAAGTTGCCGATATTGTTATCGGGCTTTCTCGAGAGGGACAACTGGAATGTGTCTTTTTCTTGCATGATCCCTTGCGTACAGGAAGCCAGGAAATGATACAAACACTCTTCTTAGAAGGGGTGAAAAAGATCGTTATTTTAAGTGGTGATCACCCTGATAGTGTGGCACAAATTGCAAAACAACTCGGGGTAAGCGAATCTTATGGTCATATGAAACCACAGGATAAATTAGAGTGGATACAACAAAGACAACGCCATCATCAGGTTATTATGGTGGGGGATGGTATTAATGACGCACCAACATTAGCCGCTGCCAATGTCTCTATTTCATTTACTAGCGCTACCGATTTAGCACAAATTAATAGTGATTTTATCATTATGGGACAACATATTGATGTCATTCCCAAGCTACGGATATTAGCTCAAAAAGCGCGCGCTATTATTATTCAAAACCTAAGCTGGGCGGTTGCTTATAATTTTCTAGCGATTCCCTTCGCTATGACAGGGTGGATTCCACCGTGGGGGGCTGCGCTAGGTATGTCACTGAGTTCTTTTCTAGTTATATCTAATTCATTGAGATTAAAAAACGATAATTTAAACCAAAATAAAGCAATAACAAGGAAGTAACATGACCAATGAACAACATGAAACTGATCCAGATTTGAAAAAAAAGCCAGCAAAAAATTCACGGGTCACTAAAATTTTATTTTTAATGTTAGTACTGGCGCTATTGATAACCATTTTTAAACAGTTAAAACCACCAACGGACTTCAATAAACCCATCAGCCAGAAAACCTATATCGGACTTCCAGACAGAAAACCGTTGCCTGCTGTAACATTAGAACAAGCAGGAAAAGGCAAAATATCCACAGAAACATTTCAAGGGAAATGGCATATGCTTCTGTTTGGTTACACATTTTGTCCTGATGTTTGCCCTGTTGAACTGAGTATTTTACACAAAATGATGGATCAGTTACGCAAACGTCTACCCGCCGAACAACTGCCACAAATTGTTTTTATCTCAGTTGACCCAGAGCGTGACTCACCCGAAGGAATCGAAAAATATGTCAAACATTTTGATTCGGATTTTATAGGGGTGACAGGTGAAGATATTGATTTGAAAGTATTAACCTTGCCTTTTGGTATTTCTTGGATGAAAGAACGCAGTACAAATCCAGAAGCAAATACAGCGGACAAACATTATTTAGTTTCTCATAGCACAACGATTGTTCTAGTCAACCCTGAAACGAACGTTACGGGGTTTTTTCCTGCACCACACTCAGAACATGAAATGACCATAGCCTATGAGAAAATTATAAAAAAGGAAAAAAGTAATGCGGTTGAAAAATAAATTTCAATCACGGCTTCTTCGTTATTATTTTTCTGGCTTATTGCTGTTTTTCTTACTGGCATGTGGCGCTAACAATGCGGTGACAATGGAGATTCAAGATCCTTGGATTAGAACGCCCCCTCCCTCAGCGCAAGCTTTAGCAGGGTTTATGTTATTGAAAAATAATTCTGACAAACCGATAACATTGATTCAGGCAAAAGCAGAAGGCTTTCAAAAGGTGATATTACATCAAAGTATTAATGAAAAAGGCATGCATCGAATGGAACCTGTTGAAAATATTATTATTCCGCCAAAAGGCGAGCTTCGCTTCCATCACGGTAGTTATCATATTATGTTAATGGGTCTGCAAAAAAAAATTCAATCAGGGGATAGCCTGCCCATCACACTTGTTTTTGATAATGGACAAGAAAAACTCGTATCCTTTATGGTTAAAACCCCTGATTAGCGTGATTACCCTATGTTGACATTAAAACACCCTGTTTTCTTTTTATTGACCCTGATAGTCAGTCTAAATTTCTCTGCTTGTTCTCTACCTGAAGTAACCCCGCCTTCAGTAGAACCTGTCTTTTCAACTTACCTAAAACTCCTAGAATCAGGCAAGCTAAAAGACGTTGATCTGCTTTATTTTATGCCGCTACATTGGCGACAGAAGCAAAAAATTTATAAACACTTTCAGCAACAACATGATCTAATAAAACAGAAAAAAATAACACTTAAGGTAGGCTTATTTAAACAAAAAGGACGTTGGGCAGTCGCTATGTTAGAAAGCACTCAGTCAGGAAAAAGACAAACCAACCCACTTTGGCTTTTTTATTACGATGCTCGGTGGCAGCTGGTTTCTCCCCTTATTTTTAAAACAGGTCCTGTAAGATCAATGATGGATTTATACCGCGAACAAAAAGAACTAAGAACATGGTATGAGCGAGAACAGTTACAAGCTCAAAACAAAAAAATGCAGAGTAGGAATTCGAAATGACCGTTTTAAAGCAGCAACGTATCATCGCTATTTGGCTTTTTATTTGTGCGGGCACTATTTTTGGCATGGTTATTCTTGGTGGTATAACACGTCTAACAAACTCAGGGCTATCAATGGTCGAATGGGCTCCTATCATGGGGATTTTACCCCCATTAAGTCAGGCAGAATGGCTTGAAAATTTTCTTCTTTATCAACAGTTCCCCGAATACAAAGTGATGAACCAGACAATGGACTTGGCAGGTTTTAAATCCATTTACTGGTTTGAATACTCGCATCGTATACTCGGAAGGTTTATCGGATTTCTTTTCTTTTTCCCAATGATCTTCTTCTTTTTAAAAGGCTGGGTAAAACCATCGCTGAAGCTAAAACTTATTGCGATGTTTATTTTGGGTGGTTTACAGGGATTATTAGGCTGGTACATGGTAAAAAGCGGGTTAGTTAATAATCCTCATGTTAGTCAATATCGTCTTGTCGCACACCTCGGATTAGCACTGTTTGTTTATGCTTATATTCTGTGGATCGCTTTAGGTTTGTATTTCCCAAAGGATGAAAACAACAAACTAAAATATTCTTCAATTACACCAATATTGAGATCCTATGCTGTATTGCTGGTTCTTTTTGTTTTTATCACACTGCTCTCAGGCGGTTTTGTTGCAGGACTAAAAGCGGGACACGTTTTCAATACCTTTCCTTTAATGAATGGACAATTAATTCCTGATGGTTTATTCAGCCTTTCTCCGCTGTGGCGTAACTTTTTTGAAAATATCATGACAGTGCAATTTGATCATCGTGTTATCGCAACCACATTATTTATCAGTATGATAATTTTTCATCTTGTAGCAACTCAGTTGAAGTTGCCCAATAAAATAAGGCTTGCCCTAAACCTTATGCTTATCATGCTAGTGATTCAAGTCTCATTGGGTATTTCAACACTCCTACTCCATGTTCCGATCCTATTAGCCGCCAGCCATCAAGCAGGCGCATTGATTCTACTGACACTGGTTTTGTTTGTAGCCCATCAGCTTAAAAATCAATCCAGACCATTGTAAATAAACCGAGCGGAGCAATTGCTTTTAAAAATACCCCTGTTTAGCTGTACCCTATCTGTTTCAGCTTGGAAAGATCACAGGTAAATTTATTAGGCGATGTTTCAATAATAATACGTTGGCGTTTAAATTCAGCCATAACGCGACTGGTCGTTTCAGTAGTTAAACCTAAAATAGCACCTAAATTTTCACGGCTAAAAAGTGTACATAGATTAAGAGGTTGCTCTTTAGATAACGTGAAGAGTAATCGGGAAACCCTTTGTTTAGAAGTACCTGTAGAAAACTCTGTTGCCCATGTATCCGCTTCATCTAATGCTTTTTCCCAACGTACCATTAGTTCATGATGAAGTGCTGGGTTAGTCATTGCGAGTTGCCTTGCCGCACTACCTGGATAACGGCAAATTTCCGTATCATACAATGCAATAGCATCATGCTTATACGTTGGCTTTAAAATAGCTTCCAATCCAATCACATCAGCTGTACGCAATAATCTGACCGTCCTTTGAGTACCATCAGGAAGGTATTGAACCAACTTGACCAAGCCGCTACGTAGCGTAAACATAGAGGTCGCATCATCACCAGCACTGTATATTTTATCACCTGACTTTATTTGAAACTGATTGATAGGCTTATGTATTTGTAAAAAATCATCTTCTGTTAAACCTGCAAATAACACGGAATTGCGTATAGAGCACTGACTGCAATTTGCAACACCCTGCCAAGCTTCTTTTAGAAGAATGCTATTCATAAGTTTTCCTCAAACCTTGTAGACCAAAGAAGCAGTTTAGCGTATTAGATTTTAGTTTAAAACTCCCTTACGTTTACATTGAGAATTAGGGGTGTAGATAACTCAATTATTTGAATCATCCTAAATTATTGTAAATAAAAGTAATTACAGAATGACTTAAAGAGAGGTTTCTAGTCGATCTGATGAGTTATGCATGTCCAATATCTGAATTACTATCGTCTAAATTTAAAAAATTTTGATTGTACATAGTCAGCATCTGTTCCAACCTATAAAAACTAAATTTAATAACCATTTTTTATTTCTAAACAGACTTCTAATAACGTTCTGTCCAGCCCATTATCAAAAACTGATTTTCGATATTTTTTTAGATCATTAAGTTGCTGAACAAATGTAGGCTATAATAATTTATAAAATCTATAACTTACTGGTTATTAACATGAAAGATGAGAATAGCAGTGATGAGATTCAAAAGGAAAGCTCTCTTCACCCAAGCCTCTTTCTTTCTTCAAAAAAACCTTCAGATTATTGATATTTTTTATCCTACTGATTAGCTCACTACCTTGTATTGATTTCCTCTGTATAGCTTGTTTAAAATAGCAGGGAGAAAAGGTAGCACTGATAAATCAATGCGTGTAAACTCCGCACTCTCGTAGACTTTTGTTGCTAATTGCCTTTATTTTTTAGGTTCATTGGCATTCGATAGATCATAATGATCTAACCTCATTCTCATCTACTCAAATGAAGTATATAACTGCTTTCTTGCTAAGCTCCGTTGGTATTTTATAGCTTAATCGAGTTGTTCTTCATAGACTAAGGTAGAAATCAAGGGTGCAAGCTGATATTGTTCTTTAATACTTTATAAAAAAATAAAGAAAACAACTATTTAAGAGAAGAAAAAAACATAGCATTAAAGCGCTATTAGCAGGATGATAAACACTGATACTTTCATCTTCAGCACAGCAAGAGTAAGCAACACCAAAAGATAAACAACACTTAATCCAAGCTAACGTCATAATCTAAAATATGTCTTCTTGGAGTAGCATTAAACATTTAAACTATCCTATGGCTAAAATACTTCTACTCAACGGTCCAAACCTCAACTTACTCGGACAACGAGAACCAGGTCATTACGGTACGTTGTCTTTAGCAAATATTGAGGCGCGTTTAAATCAAATAGCACAGCAAAAAAATCATCAACTGGATTGTTTTCAAAGCAATGCGGAACACAAATTAATCAATAGAATTCACAAAGCGCAACAGGATGAGGTTGACTTCATTTTATTCAACCCTGCTGCCTTCACGCATACGAGCATCGCACTACGTGATGCTTTATTAGCAACTAAGCTGCCCTTTATAGAAATTCATTTATCCAACGTATACCAACGGGAAACGTTTAGACACCACTCCTACTTTTCTGATATTGCAGAGGGTTGTATCGTGGGGTTAGGCGCTAAAGGTTATGAACTCGCCTTTGATGCAGCAATCGACAAACTTAATGCTTAAAATGGGATACCCCCTGTTGTTAAATTATACAGGGCTAATATTACCCCACTTAAGCTATGAAATAGGAAGACACCAATGGATGTTCGCAAAGTAAAAAAACTGATTGAGCTTATAGAAGATAGTGGGATTGCGGAGTTAGAAATTGTCGAGGGTGAAGAGTCTGTACGCATCACAAGGTACAGTGCAGCACCAACGGTTATAGCACCTATTGCACCCATTCCTCAAACCATTATTACCACACCCGCACCAAGCGAAGTTCCTGTTAGTAATACCACACCCATTGAAGACACGGTGACAGGAACAACGATTGATTCACCAATGGTGGGCACATTTTATCGCTCCTCATCACCAACGGCGACTCCCTTTTCTGAAGTAGGACAAAAAGTATCTATTGGTGATACCTTGTGTATTATTGAAGCGATGAAAATGTTGAATGAAATTGAAGCCGATAAGTCGGGAACGATTAAAACTATCCTTGTTGAGAATGAGCAACCTGTCGAATTTGGACAGCCTCTTTTCGTTATTGCATAATCAGAGGTTTTCTTAATGATAAAAAAGCTTTTAATTGCTAATCGGGGTGAAATAGCCCTCCGTATTTTGCGCGCTTGTCGAGAAATGGGAATCAAAACGGTTGCCGTTCATTCTACAGCGGATCGAGACCTCAAACATGTTCGCTTAGCGGATGAAGCGGTTTGTATTGGACCGCCGAACTCCATCGACAGCTACCTTAATATTCCCGCCATTATCAGTGCTGCTGAAGTGACGGATGCTGATGCTATTCATCCTGGCTATGGTTTTCTTTCCGAAAATGCAGACTTTGCAGAACGGGTTGAGTCCAGCGGCTTTATTTTTGTGGGACCTACCGCCGCAACCATTCGGGTTATGGGAGATAAAATCCGTGCTAAAGAGGCAATGATAAAAACCAATGTACCCTGTGTTCCTGGTTCGGAGGGTGCTGTACCTGATGATCCCACTAAAAGTCTGGAAATGGCGGAAAGGATTGGCTACCCCCTCATTATCAAGGCAACAGGCGGGGGAGGGGGACGTGGAATGCGCGTGGTTTATGATTCCTCTGATTTACTTGAATCCATTACCATGACAAAAACAGAGGCCGGCGCGGCTTTTGGTAATGATGTTGTTTTTATGGAGAAGTATTTACAAAAACCACGTCATATTGAATTTCAAATTCTCGCGGATAACTACGGCAATGCCATTCATCTTTGTGAACGGGATTGCTCAATGCAACGACGCAATCAAAAAGTGGTAGAAGAAGCACCAGCCCCTGGTTTAAGCACCGAGCAACGCAATCATTTAGGTAATATTCTGACCAAGGCGTGTTCAGAAATTGGTTATCGAGGCGCAGGAACATTTGAGTTTCTTTATGAGGATGGCGAGTTTTACTTTATTGAAATGAATACCCGTCTTCAGGTAGAACATCCTGTCACTGAGTTTATTACGGGAGTTGATCTGGTTAAACAACAGCTCTTGATTGCTTCTGGTGAACGACTAAAAATCAAACAAGAAGATATTGTCCCTAGAGGTCATGCGATTGAATGCCGAATCAATGCAGAAGATGCAGAAACATTTATCCCATCACCCGGTAAAATTCAACGCTTCCATCAACCTGGAGGGCTTGGCGTTCGGGTAGACTCACATATTTATGGGGGGTATACCGTTCCACCTTATTATGATTCAATGATTGGCAAATTGATTGTTCATGCTGAAGATCGAGACGCTGCAATTGCGAGAATGGAAGGCGCTTTAATTGAAATGGTGGTAGAGGGTATTAAAACGAATATCCCATTGCAACGCAAAATCATGAAAGATACGACCTTTCGCGAGGGTGGCGCAGGTATTCATTACCTCGAAAAAAAGCTCAGTCAACAATGAAACCTTCACACTGGCAACACCTTCACTGTCATTGTCTTAAGTCCTCTCAAGAGACAATCAGTCACTATTTCGAAACAGAAAACGCTCTTTCCATCACATGGCAAGATGCAGGTAATACCCCTATTTTAGAGCCATTGCCAGGTGAAACCCCCTTCTGGGATAAACTAGTAATTACGGCATTGTTTAATAGTGATGCTGATCTCTCTGATGTATTAGCAACACTTGAGAAGAATCGTTCTCAATGGCGTATTCAGAATATTCAAACAGAAAGGCTTGAGGATAAAGTGTGGGAGCGCGCATGGATGGAAGATTTTCACCCAATGCAATTTGGTGAAAATCTCTGGATTTATCCCAGCTCATATGAATTACCTGATGATGACAGCACCAAAATACGGCTTGACCCTGGCTTAGCGTTTGGCACAGGAACACACCCCACAACGGCCTTATGTTTAGAATGGCTGGATGCCCACCCACCACACGGTTTATCCGTTATTGATTATGGTTGCGGTAGTGGATTACTTGCCATAGCAGCGGTCAAACTAGGTGCTCAGCAGGTTTTAGCAACAGATATTGATGAACAGGCATTAATTTCAACTCAAGATAATCGACATAAAAACAAGCTATCCGAAGAAAGCATTACAACTTATTTTCCTGATCAGCTTCCAAAAAAGCCTGTTGATTTATTAATTGCCAATATCTTATCAGGTCCACTCGTTGAGCTTTCAACTACCTTTAGTCAACTGATCAAAGCAGGTGGATCACTGATTTTATCAGGTATTATAGAACAACAAACTGACACTATTATCGCCGCTTATCAAACACATTTTGAAGATATATCCATTGCAAAAAAAGAAGACTGGATTAGAATCACCGCCCGACGAAAAACTTAAAATCTCATCAGGTTAAGACCTAAAGAAAGCCTCTGATTGGCGATCATTTGTTGTTTTTTTACTGTTACAATAAAAATAAGGCATAAAGATTTAATCATTTCCCAAGCGGTCGAATAAAACTTGTTTCAAATAGATTGCTCTCCAACAACGATTGAGAACGACTCATCTGAAAAAAAAAGACAACCGAACGTTGAAAATGATTACGCTGACTATACGTAGATTAAAAATAACCCCTTCATCATTAATGTTTAAAATTTATAATCTAATGAGACAATATCTCATAACTTTACGCATTATCTAAAAAGTGAATTATCCATGTACACACAATGCACAAACTGCAAAGCTGTCTTTCGCGTCAATATGAAGGAGTTAACCGTTGCTAATGGAAAGTTGCGGTGTGGAGAATGCGATAGCGTCTTTGATGCCATGGAAACACTTTCAACTAATTTACCCAACAAACAAAACACACGGTCAAATAACAGAAAAGAGGACAAGCAGAAGGCTGTTATTGAAAAAAAGAAAAACATAACAGGCTTTAAGCTCAATTTTCTAAAAACTTCTATTATCTTAGCCCTGCTTTTACTTTTTACTGCCCAATTTCTTTACAGCAATAAAAACTGGTTTACTCATGAGCTACAAAGAACCCCTAATAAAGTTCAAATGATCAGCAGAACAATTACGAGTCATCCTAATGATAGTGATGTCTTACTTATTTCAGCTTCCATTGAAAATAAGGCAACACAAGCTCAACCTTACCCCTATGTTGAAGTCACATTACTGGACAACAAAGAAAATACTATTGCCTTACGACGTTTTAAGCCCTCAGAATATTTACAACATCACAATGAAGGTGATGTATTTCACCCCAATAAAGAGGTCATGCTACAACTCAAAATTGCAGACCCTGGAGAAAAAGCAACCCGATTTAACTTTAAATTTATGTAGCAACAAATACCCCAACAAAAAACCCATACCCCATGCCAAAACCACTGACAATAGGTCACTATCAACTGACTAGCAATATCCTACTTGCACCCATGGCAGGTATTACAAATCGTCCTTACCGAGACATCTGTCGACGCTTTGGTGCAGGGTTAGCTTCTTCAGAAATGATTGCATCTGATGTTAATTTATGGAACTCTAAAAAGTCCGCTACCCGCTTTATCTCAAAAAATGAAGCTGAACCACGTTGCGCACAAATTGTAGGAACAGACCCAAAAGTAATGGCAGAAGCAGCGAGACGGTGTGTTGATCAAGGCGTACAAATATTGGATATTAATATGGGATGCCCTGCAAAAAAAGTATGCCACAAAGCGGCAGGCTCTGCCTTATTACAATATCCCGAACAGGTTAAAAAGATTTTAACCTGTATCACAACCGCCGTGGATATTCCCGTCACCTTAAAAACACGCACAGGCTGGTCTGATAATAATAAAAATGTGTTAGAAATTGCGAAGATAGCAGAACAATCAGGGATTGCTGCACTTTATTTGCATGGTCGAACAAGGACACAAAAATATACAGGTACAGCAGAATATGAGACAATACGCCAAGTAAAACGCGATAGCTCGTTATCTATTATTGTTAATGGCGATATTAAATCAGCACAAGATGCAAAATTTGCACTGGATTACACGCAAGCTGATGCCATTATGTTAGGAAGAGTAAGCCAAGGTCGCCCGTGGATATTTGACGAAATAGATTACTATTTAAACACTGGAAAAATAAAAAAAAGTTTGTCTCATAAGGAAATGAGTAGTGTAGCAATTGACCATATTTTCGATCTACATCAGCATTATAAAACAACCTTTCATCAGGAAAAGAAGCCCTTTAATTGGCTAAAATATGTACTCAAAGTTATTGATTGGTATTTAATCAGCATCAGACGCTCAAATGTCATAAAGATCCCCAAAAAAGTTTTTATGACCCATACCCCCGAAGAACAGTTGGATGTTTTTATTAGAGTACTTAATAACTTAACCCCGACCTCCCCCGAAAACCCGCGTCTTAAAAACAAAGGTAATTAAACTATGAATACCCCTGTAAAACCTTTTATAAAAGAAACACTAGCAGACTCCACAGAGGGCGCTGTAGAAGAATATTTAAAACTACTGGGCGAACAAGACTCAATGAATCTATACCGCCAAGTTATTGATGAAGTAGAACTCCCCTTATTAAAAGCCATCATGAAACACACCCGTGGCAACCAATCTCGTGCAGCCAATTGCTTAGGTGTTAATAGAGCAACTTTACGTTCAAAATTGAAGCGTCATAGATTACTATAGGATCGCATGAATTTACCCCCTAAACAGCAACAAATTATCCAAATGCACGCCAGTCTTATCGTACTGGTTGTGCAAGTTTCAGAAAACCCAACCAATAACAATAAGCCACAATTAGAGCATGTCTTAAAAGTGAGTGCGGATAACGGTTGGGTTGACTTAGTTCGACGTATTAAGAAAATTATCGCGGGAAACCGCTCCAATCAGCTATTGAACAATCTTGATGAAGAAGATGCCGTTATTATTCGAGCTATTTTACAAGGTCTTCAAGATCCAAGCACGTTACCTGATCCTGATCGCGACTCAGGCGAAGCCACAATGGCAGCACCCAGTATTGCCCAGATAATTTTTCAAGCCAGTACAGGAACACCTCATGCACTCACAATGATCTCCACCATGGCACAACAAATGACACAAGCCGGGGGTGATATGGCGCGTTTAGGGGGCATAATGAAACGTCTTTTAGATGGTGAGCGTGACCCTGAAATACTCTGTAAAGGAATGGACGATGCAGGTATCAAATTAACGCAAGCTATCTTAGATGAATTAGCCAAGCTTCAAGCACATTAAAATTTTGCCAGCAATAAAACAACTTGAGCAGAAATTCCCTCCCCTCTTCCCTCAAAACCTAAACGCTCTGTCGTTGTTGCCTTAATACTGATTTGCTCAGCATTGACCTGTAAATCAGCTGCAATGTTTTCACGCATTGTATCAATATGTGATGACATCTTAGGTGCTTGCGCAACAATGATCCCATCAAGATTCTGCAAACCGTAGCCTTTTTCCAGAATAAGTGCATACACTTTGCGCAATAAAATACGACTATCAATATTTTCATATTGACTGGATGTATCAGGAAAATGTTTACCAATATCACCTAAAGCTAATGCACCTAACAGCGCATCACACACGGCATGCAATAACACATCGCCATCAGAATGTGCTTTAAACCCCTGTCTATATGGAATTTTAACGCCCCCTAATACCAGATGATCACCTTGTGTAAAAGCATGCACATCAAAACCATTACCCATCCGCCAATCAAGCATCCTCCTCCCCCTTATTTTTTATATTGAGCAAGCAAGAATTCAGCAAGTGCCAAATCATCAGGCTGCGTTATTTTGATATTGCTCCCTATGGCCTCAACCAAACAAGGGGTTTCTCCATAACACTCTAATGCAGAAGCCTCATCGGTAATCACCCACTCTTTTTCAAGTGCATGGTGTAGTGACGTTAACAGTAAGCCCAATGGAAACATTTGAGGAGTTAATGCATGCCATAAATTATCCCTATTTTCAGTGAACTGAATACGCTGACTATCATTTGATCGCTTCATGGTGTCACTGGCTTTTTTAGCTAAAATTCCTCCAATACTATCCGATTGATCACAAGCGTGAATTAATTGATCAATATCTTGCTTCAATAAACAAGGACGAGCCGCATCATGCACCATAACCCAATGCCTATTATCAACCGCTAATTCATTCTCTAAATAAAGCAACGCCTTTAAAACAGAATCACTGCGCTCTTTTCCGCCCTCCACCACCAATAAGGGAATAGAAAGTTTAATCTCTAAATCTTTCCAATAAGGATCATTTCGATGCAGAGCCACAATAATACCTGTAACAGCATCATGTTCAGCAAAACAAGCAATGGTTTGCTCAATCACGGTGTGGTTTAAAAGAGGAAGGTATTGTTTAGGACGATTAGCTTGCATACGCTTACCAACCCCTGCGGCAGGAATAACAACCCATACGGGAGGAGAATATTTATAATCTGTGTTTGTCATGAAGGACTATTTTTTATTTTGAATGGATAAATCTTCATAAAGTGGCAAGGCTTTGTCTTTTTTAAGCGATGGTTTTAAAATAACCTCATAAAACACCTCACCTTTCTTGATCATTCCCAACTCACTACGAGCACGCTCTTCAACGGCATCATCACCCGTTTTAGCATCATCAAGTTCTGATTGAATGCGCCGATTTTCTTTCTCTTGCTTTACATTTTTCCATTTTTGTCGCTCAATGGTGCTCTCTAGTTTCCAAATTTCAGGGTAACTACCATGACCCACCCATAAACTACTAAAAAGCAACAATAGCAAGACCAGAAGAATCATTATTAAAAATTTCATTTTGCAAACACGGTATCATTAGAAAGATAAGGAAGAAAACTAAAAAAATAACAAAGCGCCATTATCATCTTACCCTGATTTACAACATTAATATCAACAAAAAATAATCACTCACAAATAGAGACAACCGCTTAGAATAAAAAAGGCTTACACATTAGCAGTTTACGATTTTTACATTATTTTATAAACAAAAATCAAAGATTACCCCCGATTTAAAATATCAAAAAACACCCCGCCTATCCTTATAATAAACGGGGTGTTTTTTAACTTAAACGTATAATTTATATTAGAATCTAAAGACGTTTAAAAGCAGATAAACCTGCATAAATAGCTTTCTCTCCCAATGCTTCTTCAATACGAATCAGTTGATTGTACTTAGCAATACGGTCTGAACGTGATAACGACCCTGTTTTAATTTGCCCTGCACACGTTGCAACCGCTAAATCTGCAATAGTAACATCTTCTGTTTCACCTGAACGATGCGAAATAACAGCAGTATAATTAGCATTATGTGCCATTTTAATGGCTTCTAGCGTTTCTGTTAGTGTTCCAATTTGATTAAATTTAATCAAAATGGAGTTAGCAATCTGTTTATCAATACCTTCTTTGAAAATTTTAGTATTGGTTACAAACAAATCATCACCCACTAGTTGTACTTTTTCACCTAAACGTTTTGTCAGCAAGTCCCAACCCGACCAATCCGCTTCATCCAAGCCATCTTCAATGGTCAGAATAGGGTATTGATCAACCCATGCGGCAAGATAATCGATCATTCCTTCAGCATCAAAAGTTTTTCCTTCTGATGCTAGAATATATTTTCCATCATGACAGTATTCTGATGCGGCGCAATCTAAACCAAGATAAATATCCTTACCCGCACTAAAACCTGCCTTTTCAATTGCTTCTAAAATAACTTCAATCGCGGCTTCATTAGATGATAAGTTTGGTGCAAAACCACCTTCATCACCTACTGCTGTGTTTAAACCTTGCTTGCTGAGTACTGATTTTAAACTATGAAAGACTTCTGTGCCGTAACGAATTGCTTCTGAAATACTACCAGCACCGACAGGCAAAATCATAAACTCTTGCATATCAACACTATTATCAGCATGCTCTCCCCCATTGATAATATTCATCATCGGAACAGGTAGCGTATATTGGTCATCGGTACTTAAATATTGATACAGTGGTTGCCCCTTATCATTAGCTGCAGCATGTGCTATTGCTAGTGAAACAGCTAATAAGGCATTAGCGCCTAAACGTGCTTTATTATGTGTTCCATCCAAATCAATCATCTTCTGATCAATCGCTTGTTGTGCGGTTGCGTCCATACCCACAACAACCTCGGCAATTTCGGTATTGATATTTTCAACCGCTTTTAAAACACTTTTTCCTCCAAAACGCGATGAATCTCCATCCCGTAATTCAATCGCTTCACGAGCACCTGTTGATGCACCAGAAGGTACAATTGCTCTACCCATCACACCATTAATCAGTGTAACATCTGCTTCAACGGTTGGATTTCCTCGTGAATCAATTACTTGACGTGCATGTATACTTTTTATTTCAGACATTATATTACCTGTCTCCATATTAAATTAATCATAATTCACGGTGTGGTTTGCCCGAAACCTAGTAATAAACGGATAAAACAAACAATCCGTTAGCACTAGTAATGAACACCATGTCTTTTGTATTTTCTAAAATGATGGGGGATTAAGAAACGTTTTAGCTGAATCTGTTACTTATTCTAGGCTCTGTTGACATTAGCTTACTTTTTCGCTTTTCAAAAAAGTCAAATATCAACAGATCCAAGAGAACCTCTCATATGAATAGGTTCAGATTTTAGTTACAAGGTATCTTCAAGATAAGGCTGTGATTTAACCACCTGATCAAATTGTAACAAGGTTTCTAATAATGCTTCCATGCGATCCAGTGGCCACGAGTTCGGCCCGTCACTTAACGCTTCATCGGGGTTAGGATGAGATTCCATAAATAACCCCGCAACACCGACGGCGATGGCAGCACGTGCTAACACAGGGACGTGTTGACGATCCCCCCCCGAACAACTTCCTTTTCCCCCTGGCAGTTGGACGGAATGAGTCGCATCAAAAACGACAGGGCAATCCGTTGCCCTTAAGGTTGCTAAAGCACGCATATCGGATACTAAATTATTATAACCGAAGCTATAACCACGCTCACACACCATAATTTTCTGATTGCCTGTTGCAACCGCTTTATCAACCACATTTTTCATATCCCAAGGGGCTAAAAATTGCCCTTTCTTGATATTAACGGGTAAATTTAAACGGGCTACTTTTTGAATAAAGTTAGTTTGACGGCATAAAAAAGCAGGGGTTTGTACGATATCAACAACATCGGCAACCTCATCTAATGCCGTATCTTCATGCACATCAGTAATCACAGGTAAATCGAAGTCATATTTTACACGCTCCAAAATACGTAACCCTTCTTCAAGACCTGGTCCTCGAAAACTAGTGTGTGAGGAACGATTTGCTTTATCAAAAGACGCTTTAAAAACATAAGGAATAGACAGCCTATCCGTTATTTCTTTAAGTTGCTCTGCTATGCTCAACGTTATTTTTTCAGATTCAACCACACAGGGTCCTGAAATCAGAAAAAAAGGGTTATCTTGCCCTACTTCAAATCCACACAGTTCCATAGCTTAAACATCACCTCTCGCTACACGTTTTTTATGATGCACCAAAGCCGCTTGAATAAAACCACTAAAAAGGGGGTGACCATCACGTGGTCGAGAGGTAAATTCAGGGTGAAATTGACACCCTAAAAACCAAGGATGGTCGGCTAGTTCGATCATTTCAACCAAGGAATCATCCAATGAAGTACCTGATAAAATCAAGCCTTTTTCAGTGAGTACCTCACGGTATTGATTATTAAATTCATAACGGTGGCGATGACGTTCTGTAATAGATGTTTCGTTATAGGTTGCACGTGCTAAAGAGCCTTCCAACAATTTACACTCTTGTCCTCCTAAACGCATTGTACCCCCCATATCAGAATTAGCATTCCGCTGTTCAACATCACCCGATTTATCCATCCATTCTGTAATAAGACCAATGACAGGTTCAGGCGTGTTCTGTTGAAACTCAGTACTATTAGCATTCGTTAACCCTGCACAATGGCGCGCGAATTCAATCACAGCGACTTGCATACCTAAACAAATACCAAGATAGGGCACCTTATGCTCTCTCGCATACTGAACAGCAATTATTTTTCCTTCAACACCACGTTCACCAAACCCACCAGGGACTAAGATAGCATCAACATGATCTAGACAGTGAGTCCCCCCTGTTTCTAAAGTTTCGGAGTCAACATATTGAATATTTACTTTGGAACGGGTCTGAACCCCTGCATGGCTTAATGCTTCATTGAGCGATTTATAGGACTCGGTAAGATCCATATATTTCCCCACCATCGCAACAGTGACCTCAGCTTCGGGGAATTCCATAATATTGACAACATCTTTCCACCCTGACAAATCAGCTTCGGGCAAATCGCCTAAACCTAATTTTTTAACAACAATCTGATCCAACTTTTGTGAATGTAACCAAAGCGGTATTTTATAAATATTATCAAGATCAATCACCGAAATAACCGCGTCTTCTCTAACATTGGTAAAGAGTGCTATTTTTTTACGTTCATGATCGGGGACAAGACGGTCGCTACGACACAACAAAATATCAGGTTGAATCCCAATCGAACGTAACTCTTTCACCGAATGCTGTGTCGGTTTTGTTTTTAACTCCCCTGCGGTTGCCAAATAAGGGACTAAGGTTAAATGCATAAAGAGCGCATTATCGCCCTCCTCTACCCCCATTTGACGAATCGCTTCCATAAACGGCAATGACTCAATATCCCCGACTGTTCCACCAATCTCAACCATTGCAATATCAAAACCTTTTCCCGCCGCACGGACACTGGCTTTGATTTCATCCGTGATATGAGGAATCACTTGCACGGTTGCACCAAGGTATTTCCCTTGACGTTCTTTACGAATCACATTGCTGTAGATTCTACCACTGGTAAAGTTATTTAATTGGGTCGCGGTAAAACCAACAAAACGTTCATAATGCCCTAAATCTAAATCCGTTTCTGCACCATCTTCCGTTACAAAAACTTCACCGTGCTGGAAAGGACTCATCGTACCAGGGTCAACATTGATATAGGGATCAAGCTTCATCATGGTGATATTTAAACCCCTCTCCTCAAGGATGGTTCCTAGAGAAGCTGCCGCTATACCTTTGCCTAACGATGAAACAACACCACCTGTAATGAATATATATCGCACTATTTATCCTGTTCTTCTTAATATTAAAAATTAAATATAAAAAACTGCAAGGGAAATGATTTTTTACTGAGTATTAACAGGCTATACATTGAAGGGGGATAGCACGTTTAACGATTGAATTTTATAAAAAATTAATCACAACTCAGTTAAACAAGCGCGGATTCTAACATAACTTAGCCCCGCAAAATTAATCTAAGTCCTTTTTTGTTTCCCATTTTAAATGCAAATCTCCAGTATTAACTATCTAAAGCCTTTCTATAAAATTCCTGTATACTCTGAATTTTTCAACAATCCTAAAATCCCACATGCTGTTATCTACTACATTATTTGCTGTTGCAATTATCTTAGGTTTAGTCGTTTTGATTTGGAGTGCTGATCAGTTTGTTGATGGTGCATCAAGCCTTGCTCAACATTGGGGTGTGTCTCCCCTTATTATAGGTATGCTTATTATTGGTTTAGGTACTTCTGCTCCTGAAATGCTGGTTGCTGCAACCGCTGCATTAGACGGCAAACCTGATCTTGGTATTGGTAATGCATTAGGCTCAAATATTACCAACATTACATTAGTTTTAGGGGCAACCGCTCTATTTTTCACCCTACCCATCCATTCTAATATTATTAAAAAAGAATTGCCCTTAGTTTTGGGTGCAGGCTTGTTAGCATGGGCATTACTTTATGATGGTGATTTCACCCGCACGGATGGTTTTATTTTATTTGCATCCTTGCTCGTTTCAATTGGCTGGATGATTTACTCTGCTAAAAAAGCAGGAAAGAAAGATGATCTGTTAGTGAAAGAGAGCATTGATGAAATCCCACCTGAAATGCCCTTCAAACACGCTGTTTTTTGGTTACTTATTGGTCTTTTACTGTTAATGGTCAGCTCAAAAGCACTGGTTTGGGGAGCCTCTGGAATTGCTAACCAATTAGGGATTAGCGATTTAATCATTGGTCTTACCATTGTCGCCATTGGTACTAGCTTGCCCGAACTTGCTGCCACAATAAGTAGTGCAAGAAAAGGCGAAACTGACCTTGCCATTGGTAATATTGTAGGCTCTAATTTATTTAACACCTTAGGCGTACTTGCTATTCCTGCGATTATTTCCCCAAGTATTGTTGCTCCCTCCGTTTTAAGTCGTGATATGCCGATTATGATTGGGCTTACCGTGCTCTTATTAATCCTTGGCTTTGGTTGCCTTAAAAAATCACGTTACAAAATTGTTTTTTGGAAAGGTGCAATCTTTTTTAGCTTGTTTATTGCCTATGAAGGGTTGCTCTATTATCAAACTGTGAATCCATAACGCGATTATTATGGCTTCCATTGATAGTGTGCCCTCTTGCCATTTTCTTCGTTCAGCAAAAAAAGTCATTGATGATGAGTTAGAAGCGATCCAAATCCTTTCTCAGCGTTTAGATGGTCGTTTTACCCAAACCTGTGAAATCATCTTAGCCTCCAAAGGGCGAGTGGTAATGACAGGTATGGGAAAATCAGGACATATCGGTAACAAAATTGCCTCAACACTGGCGAGTACAGGGACACCCGCGTTCTTTGTCCATCCTAGTGAAGCACTACACGGTGATCTCGGTATGATTACCACAGACGATGTCGTCATTGCTATCTCGAACTCTGGTACAACCAATGAGTTATTAACCCTTTCAGCCGTGGTTAAATATCAAGGGACTAAAGTGATTGCAATGACAGGGTGTTTAGACTCTGATCTCGCCAAGTTAGCCGATGTCCATTTAGATATTGGTGTGACTAAAGAAGCTTGTCCGCTTGATCTTGCGCCCACCTCTAGCACCACAGTGACACTGGTAATGGGAGATGCTCTAGCCGTTGCATTACTCGAAGCACGCGACTTCACTCCTGAAGATTTCGCACGTTCTCATCCTGGTGGGCGACTGGGAAAACGCTTATTAGTGCGTGTAAAAGATATTATGCACCCACGGCTTGATACGCCATTGGTTTCTCCTGATACACCACTGAAAAAAGCTATTTTAGAAATGACAGGAAAAAATTTAGGTACGACATTAATTATTGATAACGACGAAAAGTTATTAGGTATTTTTACCGACGGTGATCTACGTCGAGCCTTTGAAAGTGAGACTGATATGTTAATCACCACCATCGCTAAAAAAGCCTCTATGAATTGTTACACCGCACAAGCTGATGATCTCGCCGCCAGCGCATTAAATACAATGCAAGAAAAAGCGATCACCGTTTTACCCATTGTCGATTCAGACTATAAGGCAGTTGGAATACTCCATATGCATGATTTATTAAAGTCTGGCATTATATAGGTCGATGACTACCATGAATCATTTAAGCAATGAGCAACGGGTTGAAGCCGCTAAGCTTATCAAGCTGGTTATTTTTGATGTTGATGGTGTACTCACCAATAGTAGCTTATTTTATGATAATCAAGGCAATGAATACAAAGCCTTTAACGCCAAGGATGGTTTAGGGTTACGTCTATTAAAAAAATCAGGTATTGAGGTTGCCATTATCACTGGCCGACAATCAGAACTTGTCAAACATCGCGCCATCAATTTAAAGTTATCACCTGACATGATTTACCAAGGTTATAGCGATAAACGAATTGCCTTTAATGACTTGCTTCAAAAAACAGGGTTAACACCACAACACATTGCCTATGTGGGTGATGATCTTATCGACTTACCCGTGATGTCAAAAGTAGGGCTTGCCATTGCCGTCCAAGATGCACATTGGTTTGTCCAACAACAGGCACATTGGATTTGTCCATCTGCAGGGGGTCATGGTGCTGCTCGTGAAGCCTGCGAAATGTTATTAGAAGCTCAAGGAAAACTAACCCTTTTGTTTCAAAATTACCTACAATAAAAAACAGACTTAACATTTAATTAA
>JAGLBW010000037.1 GCA_023146545.1 Cocleimonas sp. | reverse complement strand
TTTTTTGATCTAAAAACAAGCACTCCTATGGCAGATTTTCGCTACACTGATACCCAACCGATAGCCTTTTAGATTTTTATTACAGTATGATAGTTTATTAGGCTCATTTTTATAATTTACTGCCTATCCCCCATTTATTATGAATACTGTTACCAATAAAAACAAAAAAGAACGCATTATAGCGTTATCTACCGCTATCGAAAGCGGTTCTCTCATCCGTGTTCAGCGCATGTTGAACACATTACACCCCGCTGAAATAGCCCATTTATTAGAATCCTCACCACTATCACAACGAAAAATTGCTTGGGAGCTAGTTCAAAAAAAGAATAAAGGGCGAGTACTGGTTGAGCTAGGTGAAGAGGTACGCGCTAGCCTTATAGAGGAAATGAACACCGTAGACGTTATTGAAGCGGTAAAATACCTCGAAGCCGATGATATGGCAGATGTTCTACAAAGTCTGCCCAATACAGGAATTCGAGAAACCTTAGAAGGCATGGGGCAACAAGCGCGAGAACGTGTTGAAACCGTATTGGGTTATGATGAGGATACGGCGGGTGGCATGATGGATACTCAAGCCATTACCATCCGTTCTGATGTGAATATCGACGTCGTCTTGCGTTATTTACGCCGCCAAAATAATCTACCCACTCATACTGACAGTTTGATTGTTATCGATCGTTATGATTATTATTTAGGAACATTATCCCTAGCAACATTACTAACCAGTCAACCTGATGATGCCGTTACTGATATTATGAGCCCTACGCACGAAGCTATTTTAGCCACAACAACCAGCCATGATGTCGCCACCTTATTTGAAGATAGAAACCTTATTTCTGCACCTGTTGTCAATAATAATAACCAATTTATTGGACGTATTACCATCGATGATGTCGTGGATGTTATCCGAGATGAAGCCGAACATTCAGTAATGAGCATGGCGGGGTTAAATGAAGAAGATGATCTTTTCGCACCCGTATTACCCAGCGTCAAACGACGGGCGCTTTGGCTCGGCACTAACTTGGCGACAGCCTTTCTTGCCGCATGGGTTGTCAGTCAATTTACTGACACCATCGAATCAGCAGTCGCCTTAGCCGTCTTAATGGGAATTGTACCCAGCATGGGGGGCATTGCAGGGAGTCAAACCCTAACTCTAGCTATTCGTGGATTAGCGGTAGGTCAATTAGTAAAAAGCAACCTGCTTTCTTTATTAAACAAAGAACTAATACTGGGATTGATTAATGGCATTCTATGGGCTTTTATTGTCTTTCTAATCGCCACTTTTGCCTTTCACAACATCAGTATTGGGATTATTATCGCCATTGCTATGTTGCTGAATCTACTGATCGCACCCCTCGCAGGCGTTGCGCTTCCCATTATATTAAATAAGTTTAAAATAGACCCCGCTCTTGCAGGTGGGGTCATTTTAACCACGATTACTGATGTAGTCGGTTATGCCGCCGTACTGGGTTTAGCAACCCTTGGGCTACCTTTTCTAAATCAACTTTTCAAGTAAATGCAGTCTCTATCTCATGATTAATCTGCTGAATAACCGCAAGGGGATAAGCTGATTGAGTAATGGGTCTGCCCACAACAATATAACTCACGCCAGCTTGCATCGCTTCGCGTGGTGTCATCACCCGCTGTTGATCATCATGACCTGAACCTTCTAGGCGAATACCAGGAGTGACCAATAAAAATCCTTTTCCCATTACTTCACGCAAAGCTTGTGCTTCATGTGCAGAGCAAACCATACCATCAAGCCCTGCTTTTTTTGCTAAAGTCGATAAATTCAACACGTGGTCTTTTGCTTTTTTAGCCACTCCAATGGAGCGTAACTGTTCATTATTCATTGAGGTTAAAACAGAAACAGCAATTAGTTTTGGCGGTTGATCAAATGAACTTAAGGCTTTTTGAGCCGCTTGCATCATAACTGCACCACCAGAGGCATGAACATTCATCATCCAAACATCCAATTTTGCAGCAGCTTTACAAACAGAAGCCACAGTATTTGGAATATCATGAAATTTCAGATCAAGAAACACCTCGAAACCTTTTGCTGTTAACAATCGAACCATTTCAGCACCAGCACTCACAAAAAGCTCAAAACCTACTTTAAGCTTACAATCTGAAGGTGATAAAGGAGCGACAAAACGTAATGCTTGCTCAGATGATGGAAAATCCAATGCAACAATCAATTGACTCGACATAATAATATCCTAGGTGTGAGAGACCACATCCCACTGATAACACGCAGGACAATGCCACAAATAGTCCTGCATTTTATAGCCACAATGCTGACATTGAAAGCCTGCTTTGCCTTTTAAATAATTATCAAGAGCCTGCTTAATTAAGGATAATTTTTCACCTTCAGAGGTGATATCTGGTGTTTTTTGAAGTGTCTCAATGGCTTTATTAATGGAATAAATATTTAGTTTTTTCTGAGATAAGTCCTCAATTAAAAATTGAGTAGGCATATGATTAGCCCCATCATGGGATATTAGCGTTAATAAATAAGCTAAAACACTGTCATCATGAGCGTATAATTCAAATAAAGCATGCGAAAACACCTTATTTTGACCCGTCTGTATTGCCACTTTAGTCACCCGATCAAACAATGAAGACAACAAACGAGAGTCTTGTTTTAACACGTTTAAATAAAGCCGAAATGATTTTTTATAGTATTTCTGGCGCGCTAATAAATCAGCTTGCAGCACCTTCACACGAGTTGATGACTTAAAGGTTTTTTCAGCTTTTTTTATATATTTTTCAACCTGATGCAGATTTCCTTGTAGCATTTCTTGATCAGCCATTTCGCAATAGTAATGAGCAATTAATTGTTTCGAAACAACAGAAATTTTCCTTGATTTCAAACAATTAGTCGCTTCAATTGCTTTTTCCCACTCATTGGTTTGCTCATAAATACGCCTCAAAGGAAGGCAAACATCAATGTTTTTAGGTTTTTCTTCTAATAGCTCCTGAAAAACACGCTCAGCACGATCTAACATTCCAGCCGATAAATAATCTTCACCTAAAGCAAACATCACCAATGCTTTTTGGTGCTTATTCAGACTTGAGCGTGCCATTAAATTTTGATGCAAACACAAAGCTCGGTCAACCTCCCCTCGATTGCGAAACATATTACCTAACAATAAATAAGTTTCAGCAGTATATTCATCAACATCAGGATGATTAATAAACACTTCTAATGCTTTGTCAGGCTTTTCACTTAGGAGATAATTGACCCCTTTAACATAATCATCAGTCAACTTATTAGATGCCTCGCATTGTTTTTTATTATCTTTGCTGGCTGCTCGCCAACCTGAATAGAATGCTAAAGGTAAAAGTAAGAACAGAATTTCTATCATTATTTTATTTATAAGTTATCAAGAGATTACAGATCAACACGCATGATGAATAAAAAGATAAGCTAACCCATAAAACTTATCGGTTACACACTAAAAAAGGGCGTATAGTGTGACTATACGCCCTTTTTTAATAACAGAAAAATATACCCGAATAGAAAAAGGCACATTGTCCCAACGACCTTTACCATTACAGCAAAGGTCAGACTAAATTTTTTGGTTAAAAACGATAAATAATAAAATATCGACAGACCCTAATACTAAAATACCCGTTTTATGACCATAAAGCGGGAGTATTAAATGTTGTAAATTTACCTTTATCGTTTATAAGCATAATAACTTAACTCTGTATCGAACACTTATCTTTTGATTCATCCACACGATCGCGAAGTTCTTTACCTGGTTTAAAGTGGGGGACGTGTTTTGGCAAAAGTTCTACCTGCTCCCCTGTCTTAGGATTTCGACCACGACGCGCAGCACGGTAATGCAACGAGAAACTCCCAAAACCGCGAATTTCAATGCGTCGTCCATTTGCGAGCGTATCACTCATTTGCTCGAGTAAAATTTTTACCGACAGTTCAACATCCTTATTACTTAAATGACTTTGCTTTCGTGAAAGAATATCAATAATTTCTGATTTTGTCATGCCCTTCTCCTACTACGTTAACCATGCCAGTGTACTACTAGTGGTAAAAAAAAGACAGTCTGAAACAAAAATAACAACATGAAATGCAAACTAAAAAGCCAGTTATTGATAAAAAACAACTGGCTTCTAGTACAAAAGTATTAGAAAAGCATCAAATCTAAGCTACTTTTCTTTGAATCAACTTAGCGATAAAGATTTAATAACGTCCCAAACTGTAGTGCAGTATTTTTTTTCAGCTAACTTACTCACAAAAGGAGTACAGCTAACGACACAATAATTGAGAGCAACTTATTCGGAGTAAAAAATAAGTTAGCCGTCAGGACGTTATTTAATGATTATTCCTTAGTCACCACCCATCTGCTCTTTAAAGATATCACCTAGAGAAGTTCCACCCGTTGATTGACTGCTGTACTCTTTCATCACTTCGGCTTCATCATCATAATCTTTTGCCTTAATGGATAAATTAACAACACGTGTCTTGCGATCCATGCCCATAAATTTCGCATCAATCTTATCGCCCACTTTCAAAATAGTGCTCGCATCTTCAACGCGGTCGCGTGAAATTTCAGAAGCACGCAAGATACCTTCAATGCCTTGAGACAATTCAATCTTTGCCATTTTAGGCGTTACTTCAGTGATAATGCCTTTAACAATACTGCCTTTGGGATTTTCTGCAAAGAATATTGAGAACGGATCTTGGTTAAGTTGTTTAATCCCCAACGAGATACGCTCACGATCAGGGTCAACCGCTAAAACCATCGCTTCAACTTCATCACCTTTCTTGAATTCACGAATAGCATCTTCGCCTGTTACATTCCAAGAGATATCCGAAAGATGAACGAGACCATCAATACCGCCTTCAAGACCAATAAAGATACCAAAATCAGTAATTGACTTAATATTGCCTTTAACACGATCATTTTTATTAAATGATTTTGCGAACTGATCCCAAGGATTGGCTTTACATTGCTTCATACCCAATGAAATACGACGACGCTCAGCATCAATATCTAAGATCATGACTTCGACTTCTTCGCCTAAGGTCACAACTTTTGATGGATTAACGTTCTTATTCGTCCAGTCCATTTCAGAAACATGAACTAAACCTTCAACACCATCTTCAATTTCAACAAAACAACCATAATCCGTTAAGTTACTCACTCTACCAAAGAGGTGCGTCTTAACGGGATAGCGACGTACTAAATCTTGCCACGGATCTTCACCCAATTGCTTCAGACCGAGTGAGACACGACTCTTCTCACGATCAAACTTAAGAATTTTAACCTCAAGCTCATCACCAATTTGAAGAATCTCTGACGGGTGCTTAACGCGTTTCCAAGCAATATCAGTAATATGGAGCAAACCATCAATACCACCAAGGTCAATAAAGGCACCATAGTCGGTAAGGTTCTTAACAATACCTTTGACCACTTTACCTTCTTCTAGTGACTCAAGTAGTGCTTCACGTTCTGCACTGTATTCTTCTTCAACCACCGCACGACGTGAAACGACCACGTTATTGCGACGCTGATCTAATTTAATCAGTTTAAACTCTAATTCTTTGCCTTCTAAAAAGGTGGTATCACGTACAGGGCGCACATCCACCAAAGAACCAGGTAAGAAAGCACGAATATCGCCTAACTCAACAGTGAAGCCACCACGAACTTTACCCGTGATAATGCCGGTAATAATTTCATCATTTTCAATGGCTTCTTCAAGAATTTCCCATGCCCGTAAACGACGTGCTTTTTCACGTGATAGACGTGTTTCACCAAAACCGTCTTCCACACTTTCTAATGCAACTTCTACAATGTCGCCTGGTCTAACGGTGATCTCACCTGCTTCGTTTTTAAATTCTTCAGAGGGAATAACACCTTCTGATTTTAAACCCGCACTAACGGTTACAAAATCAGGGGTAACTTCAACAACAGATGCATTAACAAGAGACCCAGGGGTCATCTCTATATATGTCAAGCTTTCTTCAAACAGCTCAGCAAAACTTTCGCTCATGGTTTAAACCTAGTAATTACAACGCCATATGTCCTGTACATGACGGTCAAAGTGGAGTTATACGTGATGATTATTCATTACGGTATAACCTTAAGATGAATAAGATTTTTTATAAAAAAGTCAGGATACAAAAAACTTATCTATTGCCTCAATTAGGCAACAAAAAGGTTAGCACATTAAATGGGTTACGATAGATTGTCTAACCTGTATTTTCTCGAACAATCATTAGCACTTGAGCGACCACTTCATTAATGGATAAGTCGCTGGTATCAAGGATAATGGCATCAGATGCCGCCTTAAGGGGCGCCTCTTTTCGATTCATATCACGTGTGTCACGTGCTTCGATATCAAGAATTAGGGACGATAGATTAACATCCAGACCTTTTTCATTCAACTGCTTAAAACGTCGT
>JAGLBW010000036.1 GCA_023146545.1 Cocleimonas sp. | reverse complement strand
TGTTGCTGGTTTGAGTTGCGTCCATTGTTTCGCCCGCGTGTATTATTTCTATTGCGGTTATTTTGTTGGCGTTGTTGTGTTTTTTGCTCTTTTTTCTCAGGTTTTTCTTGAGGTGTTTCTTCTTTTGCTTTTTTATTTCCAAAAAAACCACCAAAAATTCGAGTCAATAAGCCTGAGGGTGTTTTTTCTTTTTCTGCTAAAGTAGGTGAAGGTGTTGAAGGGGTTACTTGTCCTACTGCTGCTGTAATCGGTGTTCGATTTTCTACAGTGCTAACGTGATGGTGATGTTCTGTAGGTTTGGTAATTTGCTTATAGCTTTGTATATCTTGATCCACCTCATCATCTTTAATCCGTTGGATACTGTAGTGTGGTGTATCTAAATAATGATTTGGCAAAACGGTTAATTTAATATTATAACGGGATTGAATTTTAGCCAACATATTGCGCTTTTCATTTAATAAGAAAGAGCCGACATGAACAGGGGTTTGTGCAATGACTTCATAAGTCGCATCTTTCATTGCTTCTTCTTCAATCAAACGCATAATTGAAAGTGCTAAGGATTCAATACCTCGAATGCTACCCTGACCGCTACAACGTGGGCAGACAATTTGACTTGATTCACCCAATGATGGACGTAAACGTTGACGTGACATTTCGAGTAAACCAAAGCGTGATATACGTCCTACTTGTACGCGTGCTCGATCTACTTTTAAAGATTCACGTAAACGCCGTTCCACTTCACGTTGATTACGGTTAGGTTGCATGTCAATGAAGTCAATGACGACTAATCCACCTAAATCACGAAGACGAAGTTGACGGGCAACTTCGACAGCAGCTTCTAAATTAGTATTGAGCGCCGTTTCTTCAATATCAGAGCCTTTTGTCGACCGTGCGGAGTTGACATCAATCGAAATAAGGGCTTCGGTGTGATCAATGACAATTGCACCGCCTGAAGGAAGGGTTACTTCTCGATGAAAGGCAGATTCGATTTGATGTTCAACTTGGTAACGGCTAAAGAGAGGAACGGGGTCATCGTAATATTTTAGTTTACGTAGATTATGTGGCATCACGGCTTGGATAAAGTCATGTGCTTGACGATAGACACGTTCGTTATCAATCAGTATTTCACCCACATCTTTACGGAAATAGTCACGTAAGGTGCGAATGATAACGTTGCTTTCTTGATAGAGTAATACAGGGGCTTTGTGTTGTGTTCGTGCGGAGGTAATCGCTTCCCAGAGTGTAAGAAGGTATTCCATATCCCACGTTAATTCTTCTAGCTCTCGTCCAACACCCGCTGTTCGTACAATTGTTCCCATGCCTTCTGGAATATTGAGTTGGTTTAGAATTTGACGAATTTTATGTCGATCTTCACCTTCTATTCGCCTTGAAACACCGCCAGCACGTGGGTTGTTGGGCATTAAGACAAGGTAACGACCTGCAAGACTAATTTGGGTGGTGAGCGCCGCGCCTTTGTTGCCACGTTCTTCTTTATCAACTTGTACTAAAACTTCCTGACCTTCTTTTACCGCATCACGGATTGAAGGTCGACCTGATGATTTTTTTCCTTTCTCACTCCAGTATTCTTTTGATATTTCTTTGAAGGGAAGAAAGCCGTGACGTTCAGCGCCATAGTTAACGAATGCGGCTTCTAAACTAGGCTCGACACGGGTGATAATACCTTTATAGATATTGGATTTTTTTTGTGCTTGAAAAGGGTGCTCAATATCAAGATCATAAAGATACTGACCATCAACCATTGCAACACGAGTTTCTTCAGGCTGAGTGGCATTTATTACTATTCTTTTCATGTGATTAACGTTTCCTGTTAAAATAACAGTTTACGCTTGCCATGCTGTGGAATTAATAAATGTTTAGAGGTTTTGTTAGGTTTCTCCCTTTTAATTGGTGATAAAAGAAAGGCATTTATTTGAAATTTCTACACTATGTTTAAATTTGATCTAATTTTAGAATCTGTTAGGCGATAATTTGCCCTAATATTCTTTGAGTTTATTATTACTTGTTAGGCTCTAATTAGTGTATAAAAATACACTTTAGAGTAACTAATGTAATGCATAACCGTTGTTAAAATTAAATTTTTATCAAAAAAATAAGTGTTGTAAAAATTATGAAATAAATGAGGGTTTTTATTGGTGCTGTTTAAGCGAAAAAAACCATCAATACCCCTTAGTCATTATTCTAATAAAAGCACTATCCTCTTCTAAATTGATCGATTATAAAGTGATTTTTTGTTAAGTAATGCATAAAATCAGCACTGTAACCAGCATTTTGGAGGTGTTTTAGGTACTCTTAATACGTTATTAATTCTTTTTTCAGAATGTTGCTAATCAGGCTGTAGAAAATTTTTAAAGCCTAAGCAGTATGAACTGTTAAAGCTTTATCATTTGCAACCTACAAAAATAGGGTTTCCAAACTCAATTGCGGCTTGGCAATCCTTTTATTTTACTGCCTTTCATCACTGTTTTTTTAAGCCATTTTCAATATTCTAAAATATTGCGTATCTTCTCAAGTATTAAAAAAAATGCAGTGATGTTGGGGCGATAAAGTATTAACTAGCGACTCCCTTAAATTTTTCAAATCAAGAAAAAGAGGATTAAAAACAGTGTTCTCTTTTTCTTAAAAGTCATTGGCAAGGAAAACTGTTGGCGGTCTTGCTTTATGTGTTTACAAGCTCGCTATGAGTGTCCTTTGTCCGTCTGTTTGTCATTTCGACCAGTACGAACGCTAAAAATATGATGAGATGTTCAGTGCATCTATTTATGAAATAACTGAATCTCTCAATAGGTCGGTATGGGTTGTTTGTTCCAAACCTATCTAAAATATTTATGTTGAAGTGATTGATGCATCGTTCTATACGTTTTTGCCCATTCAAATCAACGCGCTAATATATCAATAAGCCTGATTGTTATCAATAAATATTAAGTGCGCTTAGAATAATTGATTGGTTTACAACCCATTTGTAGACTAGTAAACGATTAAAATATAAATGGTTTTTAGCGGAATCAATGGGCTGTTTATTGCCTAATTTAGGGCTTTACCTTCTTTCTAAGGATTGATATTTGGTCATTTAATGCATCCTCTCATGGCTTTTTAGGGAGTTCGAGTGCTACCATCCCCGCCATGTCTGATAAATCCCCCACTATGAAAAATAAAACAACATTGGCAATAAAACAAAAAGTACGGTTTGTAATAGTGACGGAGTCAAGTCACGGTCAACGTATTGATAATTTTTTAATGCGTGAATTGAAGCAAGTCCCTCGTACCTATATTTATCGAATTTTACGTAAAGGTGAGGTGAGAGTCGATAAAAAGAGAGTGAAACCGAGTCGAAAACTATTGTCGGGTGAACGTGTGCGTATTCCTCCTCTTTTTTTACCTGAGCAACAACGCTCGAAGCAAGCGCCAGAACAACTTTTAAAGCAATTAGAGCAAGCGGTTTTATTAGAAGATGAGGATATTATTTTAATTAATAAACCCGCTGGGCTTGCAGTACACAGTGGCACAGCTAATCCTTATGGTTTGATTGAGGCGTTTCGACAATTAAGACCGAATCTGAATTTTGTGGAGTTAGCCCATCGTTTAGATAAAGAAACCAGCGGTATTGTCATTTTAGCTAAAAATAGAAAGGCGTTACTGTCATTGCATGATTTATTTAAATCAGGAGGAATTGATAAGTACTATCAAGCCTTGGTTTCTGGACAATGGACAAGGGGTAAGCAACACATTCGTAATAGGTTGGTCAAAGAACGAGGTCGTCAACAAAAAGTACGGGTGCAGACAAGCGGAAAGTTGGCGGAAAGTATTTTTTACCCTAAAAAAATCTTCGGTGAGACGACGTTGATGGAAATCAAGCTGCTGACAGGTCGGATGCATCAAATCAGAACCCAACTTGCGGATAAAGCGTTTCCTATTCTAGGCGATGCACACTACGGAAACTTTGCGTTAAACCGTGAATATAAAAAGAAAATAGGTTTAAAACGTCTCTTTCTCCACGCCTTTAAAGTAAGGTTTACACTTCCCTTATCAGGTAAACAATATGATCAAGAAATTCCTTTAGCGCCTGATTTAATCACTGCTATCGCTGTCTTGTCCACAGGCAAATAAAGCCATGAAAAAAAAATATCAACTGATTATCTTCGATTGGGACGGTACTTTAATGGATTCTACCGTCAGAATTACGCGTTGTATGCAATTGGCGCTTGAGGCGATGGAGGCCCCTCCTCGTACTGAGCAAGCTATTATCAATATTATTGGTCTCAGTTTAGAGGAAGCCATTGATACACTTTATCCCGATCATTCTTCCACCTTTATTCAAAAAACAGCACACGTTTATCGTGAGTTTTATCTTTTTAAAGACAAAACGCCCAGTCCTTTATTTTCAGGCGTGATTGATATGCTGGATGAGTTACGGGCAGAAGGTTATGATCTTGCTATTGCAACGGGTAAATCACGTCGTGGATTGGATCAAGATTTAAGGTCATCAGGATTGCAGGATTACTTTCCGATTACCCGTTGTGGCGATGAAGCACATTCTAAACCTAACCCACAAATGTTAGAAGAAATCCTAACCGATTATAATGGTGATCGAACCACTAGCCTGATGGTAGGTGATAGTGAGTATGATTTACAAATGGCAAAAAATGCGAGGGTTAAAAGCCTTGCTGTAAGCTACGGTGTACACCCAATAACACGTTTATTAAGGCTAACGCCAGTTGCTATTGTTGATAATGCTCGCGAAATTTCAACCCAAATAAGGATTCTAAATGGAGAATAATCATTCCTCAATGGAAACACAGGCGATTCAATCGTTAAAAGATATTGCGCTGGAAAGTATTAAAGAACAACGTGCTAGGAGGCGTTGGAAAATATTTTTTATGGCGGTGTTTGTGGTGCTGTTTTTTATGTTCATTTTAGCTTTAAAATCAACATCAGGAAATAATACCCGTTTTTCAACAGCGGATGAATACACGGCTGTAGTGAATATCAATGGCATTATTATGTCAAATGCTGATGCGAGTGCCGCGAATGTAATCCCTGTATTACAAGAGGCTTTTGAGGATGAGAAAGTAAAAGGTATTATTCTGCATTGCAATAGCCCCGGAGGAAGCCCTGTACAGTCCAGCCTTATTTATGATGAAATCATGCGCTTAAGAAAGTTGCATAACAATAAGCCCATTTATGCTGTGGCGAGTGATTTATGTGCATCAGGGGGGTATTTTATTGTTTCTGCCGCAGAGTATATTTATGCAAACCGTTCCAGCTTAATTGGTTCTATAGGGGTACGGATGACCTCGTTTGGTTTAGTCGAGATCATGAAAAAAGTTGGAATTGAAAGCCGAGAAATGACTGCAGGAAAGTATAAAGCGTTGATTGACCCTTTCAAGCCTACAACACCAGAGGCAGAGGCACATATTAAAAAAATGTTAGCAAGTACTCATGAGCATTTTATCGAATCAGTGAAAGCAGGACGGGGGGATCGCCTTAAAGATAATGATGATATTTTCAGTGGTTTATTCTGGACAGGTCAAGATGCAAAGGCATTGGGTGTGATTGATGATTTTGGCAGTGTTGCCTCGGTTGCTCGCGATATTATCAAGGCTGAGGAAATCGTTAATTTTAGTCCAGAAAAGACTTTCTTTGATAAGCTATCAAATGGTGTGAGTACTTCCTTGACCACGTTTCTATTAGAAAAAGAAGTATCCCCTGTTGTTTTATATTGAAATTGGGCTCAATAAATTAGTAAAACTAACGCCTTTTTGCTGTTTTTTTCTTCTCTCTAGGTTAAAAAAGAACCGTATCGCGTCACAATATGGGTATTCAATCAGATCAAATTTCTAAGGAAAGAAGTGCTTCAGTTTCGTTGAGAAGCACTAAAGTGACTGTTGCCAAGGAAATTATTGATTGTGAGACACTACAGCTGTTCTTTTATGATGTTTAGCTAAGAAAATCATCACTTAAAAAAGTAAATAACCACAATCGATTTTTTAAAATCGTCAAGGATGGCGAATAAACATGACAATAGAACAGACCAAAAAACCTTTCTTCTCCTCCATGTTTCAACTGCTGGCTAAAAATCCTGCACGCGTTTTTATTTTATTATTTCTCTTTATCCTTTCATGCATCTCTTTTTATACGACTTATGATGGACTTGTTCGATTTTCTTATGGAAGCTTTGAGCAAACCCCTGCTGTTTTTATTGTAGTTCTCTTTCTTTTCGTCTCAGTACTTCAAGGTATGTTATTGTTTTCCTTGTTTGAAATGCTTCGCACACGCATTTTATTGAAAATAACGTGGTTGTCGGTTTATATTGTTACTATGGGGGTGAGTGTCTTTTTTAGTTATAGCTTCTATTACAACCTCTTTCGTGCAGAAAGCTATGCTTTCGATAATTTTTCATCACAATTACAACGTGTTAAGAACTCCGCATTAGATTATCGTGATGCCTTTAAATCAGTGCAAAGTAATACATATAAATTAGCGGTTTATTCACGAGAAAAGGCGGCTGAAGAACGTGCAAGAGGAGGAACCTGTGGTTACCTCTCACCACCAAGCGAAGGGCCTAGAAGTCGTTATAGGGATAAAGAAGATCTTGTGTTTAAAGGGTTATCTAAAGACATTACAGGGCTTTTTAAAGCAGTATCTAAGGATATTAAACAGCTTGGGGATTTAGTTGATCAATTTAATAAAAAGAAAATGTCAACAGAGGCGATTCAAAATGAAATGAATCGTACCGTTCAACGTTTGAATGCTTATAAAGCAGATAGCAATATTTTAAACCTCAGAACCACGTTGCGTTCCCATATGTATGAAGGACGCGTAACCGATGGGATTGGTCCTAAGGGTATTCCAATTACTTGCCCTGATGATAACATTGACTTCAAGGGAACAGGGATTATTAAACAAATCGAAGCCTTGCCAAAAGTAAAAGAAGTTAAATTATTTAACCCCAACAGTGAAAAAGAAGTTTTAACACGCGCGTTAACGGTGTTTATGCAAATTCCCAAAGTTTTGATCCCCAATTCTTGGTTAACTAATATGTTTGGTAAGGCTTCGCTAGATAATGCAGACGCAACAAAAATTAGTTCGATAGATTTTGCCCCTTTATTTCTAGGGGGGTTAATTGACTTATTTATCTTTATTGTAGGCTTAGCTGATGGTATCGAAAACCAACGTCAAAAATGGGGTGATAAAAAATACAAAGGACGTTATCTGTCCATTGATGATATTCCTATTTTTGCCCAAATTGGTAATAATTACCTCTTTTTAGATCATTTTCGACGACACATTTACCGTAGTCGATTAGGGCTACACCTTGTTGTTCCTGCGTCAACAGAACAGTTAACGGATAGCCAGCGTGGTGTCGTTGATTTGGCAGAAGCTTTTGAGTCAGCAAAAATGTTGGGGACACCCCGAGCGATGAACTTAGCCTTTTCTCAATTACACCGAAGTATCCAAGCGTCATTAACTGATATTTACGTTGATGCTGATCAACGTCTTTATACACGTTATATTGTTCGTAAAAAATTCTGGGATGAATTACAACAAGCGTATTATGCTTGGCATGTTAATAATGACATTGTTGAATAATATGAGCGTGTGAAAACACTTACCAGAGAATATATTTTTTATCTTGTAAACTAATAGATAACAAATTTTTTCTTCTGGTTTAATCGTAAAAGTAATAGCAAGATATAACAATGTATAGCAGAACGAATAAAAAAACTAATGAAATTAAATATTTATTTTTTTATTCGTGTCATTGTTTTTATTAAGGTTTACTCCGCATGAATTAAAATAGTTAGGCTATCTTGTTTTGAATAGTTAACATTATGAAAAACAATAGTAATAATTTATTTTATTGCTGATCTGATTTGTTAATTTCATTAATTATAGTGAAAAATGCGATTAATTAACTTATACTGAATATATCCTTCTCTTCAGACTTCCTACTTAAATTCAAGGTAAATAATTATGGCAAATAGGCGCTCTTGCTGTTGCGCTGGTCTATCTAAAGGCTGGTGGTGGCTACTGACTCTTTTGGGTTTGCCCTTTCTTTATTTTTTGATGCTTTCCGCAAAATGGGATCCCATCGAAAAAGATATTCAAGCTAAAACCAATAAAGCGCTTAGTGCTACGGGGATTGAGTGGGCAGATGTTAATCTAGAGAAACGAGGGCGTGATGTCTTGCTTTCGGGTGTTGCATTAACCGATGCGGCTCGTGATCAAGCGGTGAAAGCAGCGCGTGCTGTTGATGGTGTACGTATTGTGGATAATACTATCGAAGTAAATAGTGATGCGGTAATAGCCGCTACGAATATAGATACGGAGGTTACCACAACTGAAGAAGCCCCCGCTGAAGTGATAGAAACAGTGACCTCTACAGATTCTGAAGAGGTTCCTTCTGAGAGGGAAGAGACCACGTCTAAAGATGATGAGGAAGCACCTAAAGACGAAGCAGAAGAAACTACTCCAGAAGTATCTGAGAAACCCCCTTCTGTTGCTGAAGTTGATCCTGTTCCAACCGAAACTGAAGCTGAAGTTGACCCTGTTCCAACTGAAGCCGAAACCGAAGTTGAAGCACCTACACTGACTTCTCCTCAGCTATCCATTAGTTCAACAGATAATGGTGTTACCTTATCAGGTACTCTGGCAACGCAGGACGAAATTGATGCGGTATATGAAGCAAGTGTTGAGACTTATGGCGAAGATAATGTAATAAATTATTTGAAGCGCGGTGAACAGATTGCTTCTCCTGAATGGTTATCAGGTGTGAGTGAGGCTATCCCTTCTTTAAAAACGGTTCGACGCGGTAAATTGGAGCTATCTGATGATGCAAAAAAAGTTTCAGGTGTTGTTCCTTCTGATGAAGAAAAATCCTCTTTATTTGCTAAAATTCAAGGGTTCTTTTCAGGGGTAGAGGTTGAAGATGACCTCACAGTTAAAGCACCTAAGATACCCGAGTTATTAATTGCTTATGATAATGAAAAATATATTCTTGAGGGTGTTCTTCCTTCTCGCGAAAGTATTGATGCAACCTTTAAATCATTAGCTGATCGTGTGGGAGTCGACAATATTGATAATCGACTCACGATTAGTGATGAGTATGCGACAACAGGTGGCACAATTATACTTTCTGGAACAGTGAAAAGTGAAGATGCTCAAGGCACAGTAACCCGTGCGGTTGAAAACGGCGTTAAAGATTTAGATTTGGAATTAACGAATAATTTAATTCTTGAACTAAAGCCTACAGGGATCATAACATCTCGACAATCTGAAACGGACAAAATTGCTGCGGCGATGATGGCAGCTGCTTCAAAAGCTAAAATTGAAAAAGAGGAGTCTGTTAAAAAAGAAACCGCTGAGGAAAAACCTACTGAAGAGAAAGAACCATCACCCGAAGCAGCACCTGAACCCGTAAAAGTGGCATCATCACCTTCTCCTGAAAGGGAAGCATGTCAAGAGAAGTTAAATGATGTGATGTCAGATAAAACGATTTTGTTTAGAACCAACAAAGCCAATATCAAAAACTCAAGCTTCCCCCTATTAACAACGATAGCAACGGTTATTCGTGAATGCAGTACCCAAGTGACTAATAACCGTATCGAGATTAGTGGACATACTGATAGTCGAGGGCGGGATGCTTATAACTTAGCATTAAGCCAGCGTCGTGCTAATGCGGTAAAGAAATATTTGATTAATGCAGGGGTTGATATATCGGTAGTCACATCTAAAGGCTATGGTGAGACAAAACCTGTGGCTTCAAATGATACAGCGAGCGGTCGAACAAAGAATCGTAGAATTACATTCTCAGTTCAATGATCACTCTCACATTATCCTATTAAAGGG
>JAGLBW010000035.1 GCA_023146545.1 Cocleimonas sp. | reverse complement strand
TCTTTCTGGCTTTTTCTGTTTTTTCTATTCGGCTTATTATTAGGCTTGTTTTCTAATTCGTCTACAGGGGAGTAGTTATGTTATTTTTCATATTACAAACCTTGTTCTTGGCATTGTTGGCCTTTTTGATCGGGCTATTTTTGGGTCGTTTCTTAAAAAAGATTTTTTGCAAAAATAGTAGTGATGAAAAATTAACACATCATGTTGATAATCTTAGGTCTGAAATTGATAGGGATAGTTCATCCCGGTTTTCTTCTACTGGGCTTAAAAAAGCAACAATGGCAACGGGTGTAATAGGGTCTGGAGCACTTGCGGCACAAATGATGGAAGAAAGAGAAGTTGCCGAGAGTGTAAAAAATACTACTTTACCCGATATTAATCTTAAACCGTCTATGGTGAATGACGAAGAAAGAGAAGCCTCATCCTCTATTGATTTCTCTAAGCCTGTTTCTGAAAGCATGAATTTCTCAGGAGCGGTTGATGATTTGAGCGATAAAAAATCCAACATCACAGGAGATGTTTCACTAAGGGGCCGTCCTGAGTCAACACAAGTAACCTCTGGTACAGGTTTTGAAGGTCTTACTGAGAAGTTTGATCATTTAATCGAAAAAAAAAATGATGAAATAGCATTAGAGAGTAATAACGAGACTGAAACAGAATCAGTAAAAATGCGCTTGCCTAAAAATAATTTAGCTTCTGAAGGAGCTAAATTAGCTGAACCATTAACAGATGATATTAATCAACTTAATGATATTGACCTTGTTGAATCAAAAGAGAAGAAGGCTGAAGCAACGACAGCTGACCTTGTTGAGTTAAATGAAGCAAATACCTTATTATCTAATACAGAGCAACCTGAAAAAAAAGAAGCTGAGACAACAATAAAAATAAGTGAAACTAAACCTTCCGATAGTGAACTAGAAATTGTAAATATTAAACAAGATGATGCAGTTGAGTTAGCATTAAACACTATAAATCCCTCCACATTTAATAATACTGATTTAAATAAAACTGATGTTTCTGTATTAGATAGTCATCAGCCAGCAATAACAAAAACTGGGATAAGGATAAAAGAAGATCAACCTTCTGACAGTGGTTTAGAAGCAACGGATGTTAATTTAAAAAATGATGGGGCTATATCACCCTTAATAGATGAAAAAGATCCAATAATCAACACAGATGAGTTAAATAAAGAGGTTATTTCAATTGAGTCGGAGAATAAATTAGAACTGACTCAAACCAATAGTCATGAGGTTACTGCGGCAACATTAGTGAATGATGCAACTCAAGAGGTTGATGATATATTAGGGGCTTGGGACAATGGTTCAACCATAGATAAGGATTTGAGTGGTAAAACAGCTGGGGTAATAGCAACAGGTGTAGAATTAACAGATGATGCTACCAAAGAAGCTGATGATATATTAAGTGCTTGGAGTGTCGCTAGACCAGATCAAGATAATGTGTCTGTCAATGAGTTGCTTGATTCACCAGTGTCAGATGAAAAAGCAAAAACAGAAGTCAATAAAGAGGAGTCGTCTTCTGTAAATGACCCAGAAACAGTGAGACCAGATCAAGATAATGATAAAACTGAAACAACCACAGAGAAAGATCAATTACCTAAATTGAATGACTCAAGTGATGAATCATCTGCTAAGACAACAGATGCGGTAGAGGATACAAAACCAGAAGATAATGCACCTGCCAGTGAAGCCCTTGATTCACCAGCATCAGATAAAAAACCAGAAACAGTTGCTTTTCAAGAGGGAGACCAACGAAAGAGTGATGATGTTCTAAATAATGAACTAACGCCTGCTTCTGAAGCTGATAAGCAGGATGATGTCGCATTGAAGAATAATCCTGATGAAAATCTGTCTTCCTCAAGTGATGTTAGCAACAGCAAAGTAGCTGATTTAGCCGAAATTGAGGCTAAAAAAGAGCGTACTGATACAACAGAAAAAGACGGTTTTTCACTTGATGATGTTATTAAGACCGCTGCTACTGTTATTGGCGTTGGTGTTGTTACTAAAGCAGGCGCTGATCTTTTCTCTTCAGATGAGAGTGATGATGAACCTAAAAAAGAAGCGCCTGAACCTAAGCCAGATACTGAGACCAAACTAGAGCCTAAAAAAGTAAGTTTTTCTTCCGAAGCTACCATACACAGTCGTCGTAACCTACAGCGTTTTAGACGATAGAAAAACGGATCTATCAAAAAATCGAAGGCTTTTAGTCCCAATGGTTTTATTGTTTGGGGCTAAAATAGCCGATGCCACTGTTTAAATATCACGCCTATCTTCCGTCCTCAATTGCTAGGGTCTGACCAATACACCGACTCTAAATAAGCTCTATCATATGAAGAGGCTTGAACTAACTTCTTGCCGACGCGTATATCGACTGTATGTTGACACTTTCCACTATCACATTCAAAGGCATTGAAAACGCGCTGGGGTGCGCCAGGTATTTCGTTGGCTGAAACATTGGTAAAGACATCGCGTGTTGTTGGTGATCCTCCGCTCCAATCCAAGTCATAAGCAGGTTTTCCTGACAGTAGATTCATGGAATATAAACGCCCTCGTGTAGCAGGTGCAGTACACAAATCGGAAACCGTACTGACACTGGAAGGATCAGCGGAGGGTACAAAAGAGGTAAAGGATAAAATACCGTCTACCGTAATGGCATCTGCTAGTACTTTTTCACCTGTATTTGGGAGACCAACATACCACCCGCGTTTATTAATCTCCAATAAATTATTCTCACTTAAATCACCATAGTCAATATGCACACTATCATCACTGCCAATGCTCACAGTGATTTTTTCCATGTCAGTACTTGATAAGTTTATGGTTGAAAAGTCCTCAACTTTAATGCGTTTGAAGGTTGCTTTGTCGAGTATGACAAAGAAATGGTCGTTGATTTGGCTATCCATAGGGTGTGGTCGGTAACCACTGCCAATACCTAGCGCAAGCATTGATTGCCCATGATATTTTAGGAGCGAGACATCCGGTTCATTATAAAACTTTCTGGCATCAGCGCCTGATCCCCCAAACGCGGCAAGCTTAATCAGCCTAGAGCGATGTTCTCCTGTTTCTTGCAAGGATTCATTTAACTCTAAACGCCAAATGTTTCCACCCGTATCCGCAAAATACATACGGTCTACCGCACCATTGCGATTAAGGTCTAAAAGGCGTACACCCCCAGGAATGCTGTGTTTTAAATCACTTGCTCCATCGACTGATGAGGACTGCAATGACCACAAAAGATTACCCGTTAAGGCATTGACAATAAAAATATCATTGCCATAGCTTGCTTCAACATTACCCGTTGTCTGAGAAGCATCATCTTGATTGTTGTCATACCCCCCTGTAAAAATAGCGACTTTGGTTAAATTATTAGCGCTACTGCGAATGCTAGTCAAATAGACCTTAGACCAACTGTAACCTAAGTTCGAAAAACTGGAGCTGGTATTAGCATCAATTGTCCATAGTAGGGAAGGGTTATCTAAATCAGTAATGTCTAGCGCATAATAAGCACGCCCACCACGGCGAAAACCAAAATAGAGATAAACTTTCTCGCCTGAGCTGACTTCATCGTCATGATTAAGATCGTCATGCCATAAGCTCAATGCGCCATCAATGCCGTAACGGTGTCCTCCCATTTCTCTATTAAGGTATTGAGGTTCTATATTTTTAAGCAGTTGTTTGGGCATAAAAGCAAATTTTTCAACCCCTGTTTTTGTGTTAAACACATGCAAATAACCTTCATTAGTGGCAGCAAAGATATATTGCTCTTTCCCTTCACCTGCATCATTGCCTTTTTTATACGTCAGGGTGACAGGAGTTGAGTGTAGAATATCGCCCATGTGTTTACGTGGATTGTCATTAGCATCAAAGCCCCGAATGAATTTTATCAGTTTGCTACGGTAGGCTTGATCTTTATCGGGGGTTAAATTAAGGACAGCATTCGTAATGGGTTTATCGTTTTCGGTATTAAATACCTTGAGTTGGTTATTAGCGATGGTTAAATCACAAGAGGATGTGCCGCAGCTCAGATCAGAATAAAGTTTCCGATTCAGTGGGTCAGTCAATAAGGCGGAGGCACCTCCTTTTTCAACATAATAACCGTCAGGCTTATCATCGGTTGTCTGCGACCAATAGTCGATGGCCGATTCTTTAAACTCACCTAATTCGGAGACCGCATCAACATTGTTTTTTCCTTGTATTTTACGCTGTCCACGTCCTTGGGCATCATTGCTCTTGACTAATTTAAACTTTTTAAGATTGCCTTCCCATGTCGGTGCTAATTTTTTATCGAAGACGGGAATAAAGATAAAATCTTCATTTTCTGTGGTATTTTTCATATTGACTGTATAGCCAGGGGCGGCATATGCTGAGGTGGTTGCGCCGACTTTTCCTAAAATATTACCAAAAGCAGTGGCTAGTTTTTCTTCATCTTCAGCGTCAAAGTAACCATCGCTGGTAGTGACTAAGCTTTGCAAGTATTGTCTTGCATTGACTTCTGCACCTAAGCCAAAGCCGATGGCGTAAGTATCAACCGTTTGAACCCCATCGATTGGACTTTGATCTTGTTTGGCAAGAAACTGTGTTAATTCTGCTCCACAAACGCCACTTTTGTAATTAAAGGGTTGCAGATTGGCAGCACAACTGGCATCGGTAAATTGTTTGGTATTGTCTGTTTTATCGACTAAGCCTGACCATTGCCCTGAGCTTAATTTTTTGTAGGTAGGTCCATAAGTATTGGTGCCATCGCGATTGCCACTTCGATCCCAGTTGCGTGAATATTGTGGTTTTCCATCCGAAAGTAGCACAACAAAATTACGTTGGCATGAATACTTAATCGGTGTGGTGTAATCGGGATAATGTGAGTAATCCCCCGAACACACTTTATAGTTACACCGTGTTTTTGTTCTATACCCTTTGGAACAAGTACGTAGTGTACGATGAAGACAAACCCTATTGCCTGATTCATCAGGTTGAGAATATGAGGTACAAACACCACCTGACCACCCTTTGCAGGATTGATAGGTACTACAGCTCTCTGTTGCAGGGCAATTAGTATAGCTTCCTGTTCCACTGGGGTTACTGGGGTTTGAAGGACAACGCCAATGTCCGTATTGATTATTAGCAAAATCAACTTGGCTACCCCATTTAGTACGCGTATGGGCTGAGTTACAAATACTATGATCCCATTTGATGGCTTCACCCTCATAAGTGGAAGGGTGTGAGGCAGCGCGTCCGTTATCCCATGAAGCGCCTGATTCGCCTTGACCCCAACCTAACGATTCGCCTCTAAAATAAAGTGCAGCTTCATAGAGGGCATCAACAATAGGGGTTGTACCCACATGATTCATATCGAAGGGCTTGGTTCTTGTCCAGTTGTTGAGCCAAAACCAATCGGTGATTTTAGAAATATAATTTCGAACCACTGTCGTACTTTCAGGTTCTGGAATATTACTACGCCACCATTCAATATTACCCGATGAGGTAGTAGGGAGTGATGAGCTAACAATAGGGTAAGCTTCTTCTTCAATAGATTTAATGGGAAATTTAATCCCAAGGCGCTTATCACTGTCACGGATTTCACCATAATTCATCAAGCCGACATTGAGATTAGTGGGTGCATTATCTAATACTGTTTTTAAGGCGGATTGCATAATCTGTAAACGTGTTTTTTTGGGGTCAACCGCATCATAATTTATGGTTAATTCAGGTGCGCCTGAATGAGTGCCATCATAAGATTCAGCGGTGCGTTTACCTGAACCTGTGAATAAGAAAACAAGGGCATTGCCCGCCTCCCATCCTGAGCGGTTAACGACCTGTTGAACAATGGTTTTTAGATTAGGTGTTTTTTGATCAGCGCCTCTTGCATTTCTGCTTGTCCAAGGGGGAACAGCCCAACTGATACTGCTTGATTTATTTCGATTGCCAACATTTTTAGCACTGTTTTCAAAAGGGAGTGCGTTATCCGTTTGTTCGGTGTGAATATTAAGCTGTGTATTCCCGCTGGAGGTTTCGTCCACTTTGAACTGAATGTAACTACTGGTGATAGTTGCACCCTGTGGGATTGTAATATGGGTAAAGCGTAACCCTATAATTTGATCCTCACTGTCTCTTACCAGTTCTAAGTCACTACTTCCAGTATAGGGTGAGTGACTTCCTGCTACTTTTTCTTCAACATCATCGTTTGATGTTTTTATTTTCCTTACTAGAGTACGGGGCTTCATCACGGTGCCTTCAGAGCCTGCAACGGTTGCATTCATACTGCCTGAAACATCTAAAACAAAGAGCACATTAGGGTTAACACGTGACACCTCGGAAGAGAAAAATATTTCGGTATCATCCGCAGAGCTAGTCGAGATGAGAAGGTTAAATAAAAGCGCTAACAAAAATGTTTTTTGAAGGGGAGTTTTCATGATAAGTCTGCTTTGAAATTACCCTACTGATACAGGTTTAACTGCTCAGAGGATTTAATTTATTTTTATTAGGAGCCTTGTAAACGTTACTTTTTCTGAAGTAAGGGTTAATAGCTACCGCCATTACGAGGCACTTCTTTACCAAGACCTCGGTGATGTATGTCTCGTGTACCTAAGCCTTGTTTATGCATATCAACATTAAAGTCATATAACATACAGAAGGGTACTTCAAGACCGATGCTGATCGCACGACCATCACTCTGACAATAATACTTACGGTTTAATGAGGCAATACTGGTTTCTGCAGTGAAATCATCGGTTATAATATCTTCAGTACCTTTTTCGCCTACCTTTTGTGCTTCAAGCCAAATATAAAATGCTTCGAGGCGAGTTAATTGTTGTAAGTTGTTTTCAGTTTCTTGATATAAAAGAGTTTTTTGCTCATCATTACTGGCAATTCGAATATCCAGTGTGGACATTTGCATGGCGGAAATACCTGCAACAGTAAGGATTAATAACACTACAATAGAGGTGAATAAGGTCGCGCCTGCTTCTTTATTACGAATTGATCGTGTTGAATATGACATTTTTTATAGCACCCTTCTTGTGTTGCGGTTGGGTAAATTAATCGTTGTCGAATAAACACGGTATAAACGTTTATCATCTTTAAAAATTTGATTGTCCAATAACACAAAAGCCCGTTGTTCTTTCTGCTTGAGAATGTCATTTTGAGAACGTACTAATATAGCAACTTGTACACTGATAACACTAAACCATTGGCTGTTTGCTTCGACCTCTGTTGCGGTTAAGTAAGCAACGCCTGCGCCATTGTTAACCCCGTATAAAAACTGCATCTGAACAATATCTTCAGCCAGTGGTTGAGGAATGGAAACCCGAGAGCCTGCACACAATAAGGTGTTTTTATCATTGATATATAAGGCATTGTAAACCACCGCATTAGCAGGGTTTAACATGCCATTATCAGGGTCTCCACTACAGGTGATGGGAACTACAACACCTAAGCAATCGGTCGTTACTTGTGCCTTCGGGTTATTAACATTGTCTGCAATATATTTAACAATTAGCTGGTCTTTAAAGCCGTTATCTCGTGTTACTTTATTCTTAATTGAGCTAGGTTTCACCAATAGTTCTGTATTATTACGACATTTTTGAGTGATATTAATGGCACCATCTTCTGCGCTATGAAAGGGTTTTTCTATTGGAATATTGTAAATCGAAGGGTAGCCTGCATGTTTAATCGTTTGACGCATTGCGGATAAGGCAATACGTGCATTCGCTTCCATATTGGCAATGGCGTTACGTGTGCTAGAGCTTTTTTGGCTGGAAACATAAACCGTTGTTAATCCTAGAATAATGATAATCCCCAGCATAATGGAAATGAGCATTTCAACTAAGGTAAAGCCTTTGTATGATTGCATCTTCATGGTTGAATATTCCAAACTAATGTTTTGACCTGTCCTTGCGTATCGCCATCATAATTGTCAGTTTCTGTCCATTTTAAGGTAATGGTATGTTCTACATTGCTACCACAAGTCATCGTACCGCAACCAACGGATAAGGTGGCTGATGGTAATAAATTTTTCATTCCCAGTGAGCTGTTTCCGTTTTCATTCACACCACAAGCTATTTGATGTAGATCAAAGCTTGCTAATTCGGCAGAGGTGCAAGGGGTTGCTGTTTCACACTGCTTGGGTGGACTACTGCCGCAAAGTGATACACTTTGTGATTCACTTATCGCATAACCGCCGAAAGCAACTCCCTCGGGGTTAATTCGAATACGATCACTTAAATCAGAGGCAATAAAACTAGCAATGGTACGAAAATGAGCATCATTACTGCTTTTTAGCGCAAAAAGTTGCAAGCCGCCGAGTCCGAGTAAGCCAACGGAGAGGATTAAGACAGAGATTAAAACTTCAAGTAGAGAAACACCGCTTTGATTTTTTATTTTCATAGTGGATGAAATATTGTTGTTGGATGAGTCGTTTGAAACGAGCAGTGGTTATAGACTAAGAGGGATTAAACTAACACCTGTTAGTTAAATATAAACTGAACTGGTTTATATTTAGGAAAATCACGGGATGATCCATTATCCCACACAATTAATAGCTTTAGATGAAACAACAACAACAACAGAGTAAGATAGCGCTCCCTTTGTATAACATTCTCGTTATTCATTATTTACCAAGGTAATTTATACATGTCTGTATCCTCGTTTCACCCACCTGAAAGAATCTTAATGGGACCTGGTCCTTCGGATGTTAATCCTCGTATACTCGAAGCAATGGCGCGTCCTACTATTGGTCATCTCGATCCGATGTTTGTGGCGTTGATGGAAGAAATCAAAAGCTTACTTCAAGATACTTTTTTAACGAAAAATAAATTAACCATGCCTGTTTCCGCACCAGGTTCTGCGGGTATGGAAACCTGTTTTGTTAATTTAGTAGAGGCTGGGGATACCGTCATTGTGTGTCAAAATGGCGTGTTTGGCGGGCGCATGAAAGAAAATGTAGAACGTTGTGGTGCAACCGCGATTATGGTTGAGGACGATTGGGGCAAGCCTGTTGATCCGAATAAACTAGAAGACGCTCTAAAAGCACATCCTGAAGCCAGTACCGTTGCTTTTGTTCATGCAGAAACTTCGACAGGTGCTATCTCGGATGCGAAAACCTTAGTTAAAATCGCTCATGATTATGATTGTTTAACCATTGTGGATGCCGTAACGTCATTAGCAGGTTCAGAACTTCGCGTTGATGATTGGGATATTGATGCCATCTACTCGGGCACTCAAAAATGTTTATCCTGTACCCCTGGCATTTCTCCCGTAAGCTTTAGTGACGCTGCGGTTGAACGGATTCAAAATCGTAAAACAAAAGTACAAAGCTGGTTTATGGATTTGAATTTAGTCATGGGTTATTGGGGTGAGGGCGCACAACGTAGCTATCACCACACCGCACCCATTAATGCCTTATATGCGTTTCATGAATCCTTAGTGATTTTACAAGAGGAAGGCTTAGAAAATTCATGGGTGCGTCATGATGCTAATCATCAAGCCTTAAAAGCAGGGATTGAAGCGATGGGACTTGGCTTCTTTGTTGATGAAGCCTATCGACTACCACAACTTAATGCGGTTACCCTTCCTGAAGGTATTGATGAAGCGGCGGTTCGTAAAATTTTACTCTCCCGTTACAATCTAGAAATCGGTGCAGGTTTAGGTCCAATGGCTGGAAAAATTTGGCGTATCGGTTTAATGGGGTATGCGAGTAATCAACAAAATGTATTGACGTGTTTAGGTGCTTTAGATGCTGTTTTGACCGATATGAAGGCAAAAATTGAGTCAGGAAAAGCAGTGAATGCGGCATTAGAAGTCTTTGCATAACAATTGCGATACTGGAATCGACAGCGTTAGCTTCGTTTATTAAGCTATTATTTGATGGTGTTAAAGCCGTCGATTCCAATCTTAACAAGATAGGGTCTAAAGTAGCGTTTTAGTGCTTTAGATCATCAATATACAATTGATATAATTTGGGTTCCATAAGGGTATTGACGGGTACGTTAACCCGTTTCGTGTCATTGCCAAAAAAGGTTGAAGCTTGCATCGATTCAGTGTTGATATAGCGGGTTTCAATATCAAAATTAAAGTGTTGAGGAAAGGCTCTCGTTTTGCGAGCAAGATTAAACCCCCATACGCCAAATGAGGGGATATTGACGTGATAGCTGAGTGTTTCTTTAAAGACCGCTTCCAAGGTCGTTGTAATACACCAAAAGGTTTTATGGGTGAAAAAGGGGGAAGCACTTTGCGTAACAAGGTAAGCATCTACGGTCATGCGTTTGTTTAACATCGTATAGAATTCTTTACTGTACAGCTTGTTAATCGCTTCATTATGAGGGTCTGGCATATCAATAATAATACGATCATATAAAATACCGTGCTGATTAATAAAGGTAAAGGCATCTTGATTGTAAATATTTACTTTTGAATCATTGAGACTGTGCTGATTAAGCGTTGCCAGTTGATATAACTGTTTTCCCAAATAGGTCATTTCAGGGTCGATATCAACAAGATCAATCTGCTTTACTGCTGTGTGTTTCAATATTTCCCTTACCGCTAATCCATCGCCACCGCCTAAGATTAAAACGTTTTCTTTCTTCCCTGTTATGGATAACAATGGATGGACTAATGATTCATGATAACGGTATTCATCACGGGATGAGAACTGGATATGCCCATCAATATACAAGCGTTGATCGTCTGTGGTTGCAGATTTTGTCACGACTATTTTTTGATAAGGGGTTTGTTTTTGATAAATGACTTGATCAAAATAGAGGTGTTTTTCAGCATAACTGGTCAGCACCGTGCCATAGATTGTGAAGCCAACCAGTACACTTAAAATAACAAGGCTAATCACGGTTAGCAATTTAACCTGTGTTAGGTAGTGTCGGAAAAAATACAGATTGCTGAGTGCGGTGAGGATATTAATTAAGCCAATCGCAAAAGATGATCGTACCAAGCCTAATTGAGGCAATAAAAACAGTGGAAAGGCGACAGAGCCAATTAAAGCCCCAATATAATCCAGTGACATTACGTTAGCGATAGAATCTTTCGTGCTGTGTTTTTGTGCTAGTACCGCCGTTAAAATAGGGATTTCCATACCCACCAAAGTCCCAATAATTAAGATGAGGCTGTACATGGTGACATCGTATAGTGCGCGTACCATAGGAAAGGCAATAAATAACAGTAAACTACAGATGCCACCGACCAAGGAAATGGCAATCTCTACTTTAATGAAATTTTGAATGTGGTCATTATTGAGCAATTTAGATAAGTAAGCGCCAACACCCATTGCAAACATAAAAAAGCCAATGGTAAGCGAAAATTGGTAGACACTGTTGCCCAATAAATAGCTGGAAACAGTGCTAATAATTAACTCATAAGCGATCCCACAAAGTGCCACAATCAGAATGGAGATGAGTAAAATCCATGTTTGTTGTGGGCTGAGTTTGCTATAGGTTTTTTCGTTGGAAGGTGATGTCATGATTATTTTTATTAGTTATTAACTTGGATATCGCATAAAAGCCCACTCTGCCTTTATTTTCCTGAAGAAAAACTACCTGAACCTGAGCGTGACTTAGCACTTGATGATGAGTTGCTACCTGAAGCGGACGATTTACTCGAAGCAGCAGGACGGTTAGCCCCAGGTTTTGTACCTGTGGCGCTTTGTCGGTTCATAATACTGCCCATTAACATACCCATCATCATACCGCCCATCATTCCCATTAGAATACCACTCATTGGACTTTCTGCGGAGCGGGTGCTATCTGATGCAATCAGCTTTTTGTTTTCACCATCAATTTCAATTTTAAAGGCAGTGATTTCGCCTTCGTCTTTTAGTTTATTAGCATTAGCATCATGAAAGCCTGTGAATGAGCCGTCTTTTTCCGCAATCACGCCTAAATTTTTCGGGTAAACCTTAGGCTCGGTTGCATTTAAAGTATCGGCCAATGACAGCGCAAAATCACCCATTGCTTTTTCTTTGCTGGTCTCTTTATGTTTGGTTTCAAACGATTTTAATTCATCGGCCGAAATTTTTAGAATTTGTTCTAAGTTAGCTTTAGGCGCAGGTTCACTGCAAGCGGTAAAGAGTAGGATGCTTAAGCTTGATATAATGAGCCGTTGTTTAATTGATTTTTTCATTGTTGTTTTCATCCGTATTAAAAGTAAAGCGAGTAATGTACCTCGTGAATACCGTCTTCATAGTAATCATCCAGTTGTCCCGCTTTAGAAAATCCTGCGTGTAGCACAGGGGCTTCTGCTTGTATAAAATTGCTGGGAAACGAAAGGAAAATAGCACGCGCGCCTTTATTGCGAACCGCATCAATACCAATTTGAACATCATTAAGGTTAACAGGAGCCTCCCCTTGATCATGCCAACTAAAACTATAAGCGGCTTCGGTTTCGGCGATTTCAAAGATGCCATCAAACTGTATATTGAGGTGTTCATCGGTCACGTTTTGTTCTTTAGGGTCTTGTAAACGCATCGCTAAGATAAGTTGTGCTTCTTCATCATCATAGAAATGATTATGGGTGATTTCAATTTTAAAGCCTAGGGTTTGATAAAGTTTAAGTGCAGTGGCATAAATTGCACCGTCTTCGGGATCAACGTAGTCACTGACTTTAATAAAGAGCTTACGCGCACCGCGTGCTTTAATAATCTCAATGATTTCCTTAATCATCTTGGTGCCATGACCTTGGTGAGTATGTTGATCCTCAATATAAGTCCATGACAGCCAATAGGTTTCGTCACAACTTAACGGGCTACTAAACCCTGTTACACCAATAATTTCACCCTGTTTTTCATAAACAAAATTATCGTAAGTACCCCCCATTTGTCGATAGCCTGCAGCCGCTTCTTCGGCATCATCATCATCATGAGAATCAATAATCGCAACAACACGATCAATGTCTTTGTTTTTCATTTCGCGTAATAGTTTCATCATTTTTATTTTTCCTTTAGGATGTAGTCAGTCCCCGTAAGTGAGTGTGGAGTTCACTTCGTTGGGGCTGGAACGCTTGAGTGAGTAAATCAACGGCTTTTTCGGGATGGGTGTTACCACACATAAAAATATCCAGCGCGGCATAACCTCGTTCAGGCCATGTGTGAATGCTAATGTGTGATTCCGCCAATACGGCAACGCCTGAGACACCCCCATTGGGGGTGAAGTGATGGAGGTGTAAATGCAATAAAGTTGCCCCCGAACAGTTAACAGCATCGCGCAAACTGGTATCAATAAAAGGAATATTGTCTAACTGCTGACAGCCCCATAAATCAAGAATAAGGTGCGTACCCGCAAAGGTGTTGCCATCACATTGAATAAAGAGGTCATCATTCTCTTGTTGTTTATTTTTATCAGTATAAGATTGCCAGACCGTTTGAGTCACGTATTCCTCTGATTTTATAAGGGTGTATCAGGTTGCCATCGAGACAGTTCAACACAATCAATGTTACGTTTCCATTCGGGTGTCGATACCTTGGGATGGTTTAATACGCTCATCCCGTTTAATATTTTTAAATAGTCTATTCGAGAGATATTTTCAGCGCCCATGCTGGTGAGGTGTGGGTTTTCAATTTGGCAATCAATTAACGCATAACCCCATTGTTGCGTTTGATAGGCTAAGGCGATAAAGGCCATTTTGGAGGTGTCTCGTTCAATACTGAACATGGATTCACCGCTAAATACATGTCCTGTATCAACACCGTATAAACCGCCTACTAATTGCTGTTGTGCATTCCAAATTTCGACCGAATGAGCAACGCCGTGTTGATGTAGTGCGAGATAAGCATTGTACATATCATCCGTAATCCACGTTCCATCGGTATAATTACGTGGTGCAGCACAAGCCTGTACCACTTCAGAAAAAGCATGATCAATGGTAATGCGGTAGCCTTTATTTCGCATATTTTTGCGTAAACTGCGTCGTAATTTTATTTTATGTGGATAAATAACCGCGCGCGGGTCAGGACACCACCAATAAATAGGCTCATCAGGGCTGAACCAAGGAAAAATGCCTGATTGATACGCGTTAATTAAGCGTGTGGTTGATAAATCCCCACCCATTGCCAGTAACCCATTGGGATCTTCCCATGCCATTTCAGCAGGAGGAAAGGGTTCATTAGGAGAGTGAGGATCAAGTAAAGTTAAATAAGATTCATTACTGTTGCTCAAGAGGATTCTCAGCTGTCTGTAAGTTGATCTAAATATTTTTCAGCATCCAAGGCCGCCATACACCCTGTTCCTGCGGAAGTAATTGCTTGACGGTAAACATGATCCATCACATCGCCTGAGGCATAAACGCCTTCGACACTGGTTTGAGTTGCATTGCCCGTCGTACCGCTTTGTACGTGGAGATAGCCGTTACTCATGTCCAATTGGTCTTTAAATATATCGGTATTGGGTCGGTGTCCAATGGCAACGAAGATACCATGAACATCAATTGATTGGGTTTTATTGGTTTTTACATTTTTAACCTGCATACCGGTTACCCCGGCGTTATCGCCTAACACCTCTTCTAAAACATTATCCCAGAGTAGGGTAATATTACCGTTTTCTGCTTTCTCCATTATTTGATCTTGTAATATTTTCTCAGAGCGCAACGCATCACGACGATGCACTAAAATCACTTCATCAGCAATATTCGACAGATACAGCGCTTCTTCAACGGCTGTATTACCACCACCAATTACGGCCACCTTTTGATTACGATAAAAGAAACCATCACAGGTTGCACAAGCTGAAACACCGCGTCCTTTAAATTTTTCTTCGGAGGGTAAGCCTAAATACATGGCGGTAGCCCCTGTTGAAATAATCAACGCATCACAGGTGTAATTATTTGTGCCTGTGAGTTTTAGAGGGCGGGTACTAAAATCGACGCTATTGATATGGTCGAAAATAATTTCGGTATTAAAGCGCTCGGCATGATGCTTCATCCGCTCCATTAAGGCAGGGCCTTGTACGCCTTCATTATCCCCCGGCCAATTATCCACATCCGTCGTCGTCATTAATTGACCGCCTTGTTCCATTCCTGTGATCATGACAGGATCAAGGTTAGCGCGTGCGGCATAGACTGCGGCGGTATAACCCGCAGGACCAGACCCTAAAATTAATAATCGACAATGTTTAGTGTCACTCATTATGAAATCCTTAAAAAAATTTATCGTAAGTAAAAGTGCATCCTAATATAAAAAAAACCAGCATTGAAGCACTCAATACATGCAACATAAACGGGCTAGAAGAACCTGCAATACGCGCACTGCCATCAGAGGCTATTTGTATCTCAATGGTTTGACCTTGTTTAAGGCTTCCTGCACTGACGGTTGCGGTAAATTGCGCCGTTTTATCTTGGTATTGATACTCGATCAAAGGCAAGCCCAAGTTTTGTTTACGTGTCATTGAAATGACTGTACCTGTTGTTGTCTTTGCATCAGCAAAGTGTGCTAGTCGTTGTTGGAGTACGGTTCTAATATGGGCAATAAAGAAAACGGTTGCAAAAGCCGCGAAGGAAAAAAAGAGGTTGAACAGTGTTTCTAAATTGATAGTCATTTATTGTTGTTATATCGACATCGTATTCACACTGAAGCAGATGTCTTCAGTAGGATAAAAAAGAGGGTGTAAAATAAAAAACCACCGTATTATTACAGGTGGTTTCTCAGACGGCTTCCTTGGAGGCATGCCACTATGCACTCAGGTTCTTTGTTTTGTATCGTTTAAATTAATTAACGACCAAAAATTTTGCTGGCGATATTGATTGCACCATCAATGCCACCAATAGAATCTAAAATAGAACCACCGTTACTGGCTTTATCTACCATATTAGGTAACGTATCACGTAACCCACCCACAGCTTCTTCTTCACTTAATCCTAATTTAGACGCAAAATCAGAGATTTTATCGGATCCAAACACATTAGTAACTTGCTCGGAAGAAATTTCTTTATTATCACCATCACCTAACCATGATGATAAAATATCACCCATGCCACCGTCTTGCATTTTTCCGAGGATTGAACCAATATCCAATCCATCGGTACTACTGCTGCTAGCTTGAGCACTATCACCCCCTGCTAACCCAGTTAATGCAGAAACGAGATCACCTATATCAAGTCCGCTACCGTTATCACCACTGAGTTTACTTTGAATAAACATTGTGGCACCCATTTTGATTAAATCACCCATATCCATAATGTATTTACCTGTGTTTTTATATTAACTAAATGAAACAATTTATTGTATTGCTCGGATAAGCAAAGAAAGGCTATCTGACCCGATCAAATAGCCTGTGAATCTTTAACCCACGGGGATGCGAATTTTTTGTCCTTCAAAAATTAAATCAGGGTTTTTAATCACTTCGCGGTTTTCTTCAAAGAGTTGTTGATATTTACTCCCATTGCCATAAAACTGCTCGGCAATTTTCCAAAGGCTATCACCTGATTGAATCACATAGTAGGATACATTCGTATTGATAGGCTCATAGGATTCATTCGTATTGATAGGCTTGCTGGAAATAACCTCCCCGCTGGTCATTGTCGTTGTTGTTTCTTCGCTGGGCTCGGTGAAAATATCGTCGATGCTTTCATCTGTATTAGGTGAAAGTACAGAAAGATCACCTGCCTGTACTGTTTCTATACCGAGTGCATTACCTGCCATTAAAACGGCTTTCTCATAAGCACTGGCGGACTCTGCTTCTCCTGACAGCGTCGCAATACCATCTTCAACCGTAACCTGTAAACCTGTAACGCCAGGGTTGTCTTCTTCAATGTGTGCCAGTAATTTGTCACTGGCTTCTTCATCATCATCACCAAAAATACTATTGCCGAAATCTGAAGCAAAATCAAATAGACCCATTGCTTATCTCCTTTAGTTGAATGGAAGGGATTAAATTTGTATTTAGTGTTTCATTGTTATTTTAAGCTAAAGACAAAAAGGAGGCTGTGACACTAGCATAAAAAAGTAAATTTCTAAAGAAATGCTCTCAGCTTGTCCTCTCTTGATAATAGGGAAATAATGCTGACTTTCAATCGTTATGATTTAAATATAAGCGAATATTTAAATCATACGTTTTAGTCACTTCCCTTAATACGCTTTAATTTTGCAAGGGTTAGGTTCATTCCTGCCATTGCTTTACTGGCTAATAAACGGTAATTAAGCAACAGTCGCTGGGCATCAATAATTTGAGCCAAACCGCCTTCTCCCGCTTCAAAATTACTTTTAGCAAGCGTTAACACCGCAGTTGCTTTGGGTAAGATCTTGCGATGATAGAGGGTGTAATGATTTTTTTGGGTTTGGTATTGAGTATAGGCTTGTAAGAGATCATCTTCTGTTTTGAGATGGAGTGCTTTTATCTTTGCGGCTAAAGTATTAGCATTTAATTGTGTCTCCTTTAAATAGGCATCATTGTTAGCAAAAAAATTATTCTTTTTAAGTTGAGGACGGTTAGTAAAGGTGGCTTGTTTCGCATTGCTTCCTACTTGTTTTAGGGTACGGTTTTGAAAACGGCTATAACCTGCATCGAGATTAGGATAAAAACGCTTTTTGGAAAGCCTAATAATGCGTTGCATTTTTGCTAATTCAGCACGCAATAGGGCAATTTCGACCCGTTTGTCTTTAGCCTTTGTTAATAAATATTGAAGAGACTGAGGCAGCTTACTTGGTTTTAAAGGGTCTAATCGGGTAAGTTTAAAGGTGATGGGGAGATTGAGCAGTGCATTTAAACGGGCTGATTGGGCGAGTTGCTTGTCTTTGCTGATTAAAAGGCTATTACGGTTTTCTTCGCGTTCAATTTCAACCTGTAATACTTCATTTAAACCTGAACTATTGGTGGTGTAATTATTTTGTAGCTCTTCTTGGAGTAATTTAAGTAAGCGTGCATTTTGTCGGGTGAGGTCAACTTCTTGTTGTAAATATTGAAGTTCATAGTAAGCGGTTCGGGCTTGCGTGAGTACGTTTTGTACCGTTTGTTTTAACTTGAGTCGAGCGATTTCAATGGATTGATCAATAATAGATGCTTTTAAGCTGGTGAGCGCAGGAAAAGGAAAGCTTTTGTTGACGGGTTTATTAGGCTGTTGGCGACTTCCTGTTAGGCTTATATCATGGGTAAAGGCAGCATATTGAGCCAGCATATCATCCAGAGCCTGTACTTGATCATATTGAGCTAAACGGGATAGCACCTTGTGTTGTTGTGTTTTGATGTCAAGATTATGTTTTAACACCAGCGCTAAAACGGTGGCTAAATCGCTGTGTTGTTCTAAATAAAGCTGGGTTGATAGTTTACTGCCTAACGTTGCTGTTTTTTGTTGGGTCGCTTGGGTTGGGGTGTATAAACCATTATGCAAGATAACAGCTTGAATTGCAGTGCGTGAACGGTTTTTTCGACGACGTAGTTGATGTTGACGATTGGATCGTCTTGTAAATTTACGCCGTGTGGTGGGGTAAGGGCTGACCTGTACTGTGTTAGATTGAGGTGCCTTTAGGTTACTTTTAATATAGTGGGAATACGGATAATTATCCGAGTCATGCTGTAATTGTTGAAGGGTATTTTTGGTGCTTTTTAAGGTGTTAATATCAGAACGAATCGCAACACGAAGCGTGTTCGTTTGTTCACGAATATTGGCTCGAAAATGATCAACATCCGTTCGTGTGGTTCGGGGAGGATTACAGGCTATCAGGCTGAGACTTAATACGAGTA
>JAGLBW010000034.1 GCA_023146545.1 Cocleimonas sp. | reverse complement strand
GCGGTGATCCGATCGGGGATAATCTCAATATAGCGCCCCCCTGTTACTCGCTCAGAAAACACCGATGCTGTACCGTCTACCTTTTGTAAAATGGCTTCAATATCTTTTCCGATTTTTTCAATGACCTTTAAATCTTGCCCTGCAATTTTGATACCGACAGGGGTTTTAATCCCTGTCGCTAACATATCAATACGGGTTTTAATCGGTTGAACCCATGCATTGGTTAGCCCAGGGAATTTAGCGAGTTGATCTAATTCCTTGATTAATTTCTTTAACGTCATCCCGTCCCGCCATTCGCTTTTTGGCTTGAGCATAATGGTGGTTTCTAACATGGTTAACGGTGCGGGATCAGTTGCTGTTTCGGCTCGTCCGACTTTACCAAAAACACGCTCAACCTCTGGAACGGTTTTAATCAGTTTGTCGGTTTGCATTAACAAGGCTTGCGCCTTACCAATAGAGACACCGGGTAAGGTCGTCGGCATATACAATAAATCACCTTCTTCTAACTCAGGCATAAATTCACTGCCTAAGTGTTGCAAGGGAATAAAAGCAGACAACATAATGATGAGGGAAAGCAATAGCGTTACCCACGGTGCGGCTAAACACGCGTTTAGTAGCGGGCGATAAATGAAAATTAATCCTACCGATAACGGGTTGCTACTTTCTTTGGGTAATTTTCCCCGAATTAAAAACCCCATTAAAATCGGTACGAGTGTAATCGCCAATAAAGCCGCCGCCGCCATTGAATACGTTTTAGTAAAGGCAAGCGGTGAAAATAAACGCCCTTCTTGCGCTTCTAAAAAGAAGATAGGGACAAAGCTTAAGGTGATAATCAATAACGAGAAAAATAACGCAGGCCCTACCTCAACAGCAGATTGGGTGATCACTTGCCAATGTGTTTTCCCCGTGGGCATATTGCCGTGTTTCTCTTGGTAGTGTTCTAAATGCTTGTGTGCATTTTCAATCATCACAATGGCGGCATCAATCATTGCGCCAATGGCAATGGCAATCCCTCCCAAAGACATAATATTGGCATTAATGCCTTGCTGTTGCATCACGATAAACGCGGCTAAAATACCAATCGGTAAGCTAATAATGGCAACTAAAGCCGAGCGTAAGTGGAATAAAAACACTAAACAGACAATGGCAACCACAGCAAACTCTTCCAAGAGTTTTATCTTTAGATTATCAATGGCACTTAAAATTAATTTAGAGCGATCATAGGTGGGGATGATTTCAACCCCTTCAGGTAAGCCTGAACGCAGTTGATCCAATTTCTTTTTAACATCTTCAATGACTTTTAAGGCATTTTGACCATAACGCATTACGATAATGCCACCGACGACTTCACCTTCCCCATCTAATTCAGCAATACCCCGTCGCATTTGCGGGCCGATACGCACTTTGGCAATATCGCGCAATAAAATGGGTGAACCTGTGGTTTTATTTAAACTGATTGGGATGTTTTCAATATCGCTGATATTTTTTAGATACCCTTTGGAACTGATCATATACTCCGCCTCTCCCAGTTCCATTACTGAGCCGCTGGTTTCCTGATTGGCGCGTTGGATGGCTGTTTTGACGTGTTGTAGTGAAATATTATAAGCCCGTAAACTGTTTGGATCGGCAATCACTTGGTATTGTTTTACCATACCGCCAATGGTGGCGACTTCAGAAACCCCTGCAACGGTTTGTAGCTCGAATTTCAAAAACCAATCTTGCAAAGAACGCAACTGGGATAAATCATGCTGATTAGTTCTATCGACTAACGCATATTCATACACCCAACCGACCCCTGTAGCATCAGGGCCTAATCGAGGTTCTACTCCTTTAGGTAATTGACTAGCCGCTTGGCTGAGGTACTCTTGAACTCTTGCTCGCGCCCAATAAATATCAGTACCTTCTTCAAAAATCACATAAACATAAGAATCACCAAAAAAAGAGAACCCCCGTACTGCTGTGGCTTTGGGAACACTTAACATGGTGGTAGTGAGTGGATAAGTGACTTGATCTTCAACCACTTGGGGAACTTGCCCTGCAAAGTTGGTTTTTATAATCACCTGAACATCAGAAAGATCAGGAATAGCATCCAAAGGGGTTTTAGATAACGATGCTAAGCCCCAGACAGTAAGTAACACCGTTAACATCAATACTAAAAAACGGTTTCTAATGGATGCTTCAATAATTTGTGCAATCATGAGAGACTCCTCATTATTTACCGCTCAGTCGTCTAAAACTGGCTTGAAGATTACTTTCTGAATCAATCATAAATTGCCCTGAAACCAAAATATCATCCCCCACATTAATTCCCGATAAAATTTCAACCTGTCCTTTCGATTTTATCCCAATCTTAACGGGCACAGGCTGGTATTGATTAACCCCAATCACTTTCACCACCCGAGGGCTGTTTTCATAATAGATCAAGGCTTCGGAAGGAATGGTTAAGGCGTGTTTGCTGCGATTGTAAAGCGTGACATCGGCAAACATATTGGGCTTGAGTAACTGCTTGGGGGTTTTAAATTTGAGACGCACTTTTAAACTGCGGGTGGTTGGATTGAGTTCAGGGTAAATATAATCAATTGTTCCTTGCCATGTTTTACTGGGGATACCTTGGACTTGAATCTCGGCTTTGTTACCCACGTTAACCCACATTAATTGATGCTCGAACACATCCACCATCACCCAAACAGTGGATAAATTAGCAAGGGTATACAGCTCTGAGTTGGGCGTAATGTACATTCCATTGCGAATCCCCACTTTAATCACCACCCCATTATGATGAGCAATCACAGGAATACGGTTTTGAGTAATTCCTGTACGTTGAACCTTGTCAATAACGCGTTGAGGAACTTTCAGATCCCGCAAGCGTATTTTGGAGGCTTCGATTAAAGAAGTTCCACGTCCTGAAATGATCTTACTCGCCCGCTGTGCTACTACTAAATCTTTTTGTGCGGCGACAATATCAGGTGAATAATATTCTAATAAGGTTTTCCCTTTAGTGACGTTATCGCCTAAAGAGGGCGTATACACGCGTTCAACCCAGCCTTTACTCCGCACATGGACATGATGCAGTGTGTCTTCATTATAAGTAACTGAACCAATGGTTTTAATGATACGGGACAGATCATTCATTTTAGCCTTTTCGATCCGTATCCCCATATTCTGTGCGGTACTGGCATTAATAGTAATTTGGGGTAAACCCTCATCCGAGGCATTGCTTTCAGCGGTGTCTTTTTCATAAACAGGGACTAAATCCATACCCATCGGTGATTTTCCTGCTTCATCTCGACGGTAATTGGCATCCATTGGTGCAACCCAATAAAGAATTTTTTTTTCCTTTGACTCTTTTTTTTCCGTTGGTTTGGGTTTGATTCGTGCTTTTAAGACTAAATCCATACCACAGATGGGACATCGGCTTGGCTCACCTTTGACAATCTGTGGATGCATTGGACAAACATAGGTGGAGTCTGAATGCCGATCCAGATGCTCTGATAAAGAATCATTAAAGACATTATCAAAGGTTTGATCGAAATTTTGACCTACGAGTTGTCCAATGGAATTATCGTATAATTTTTCATAGTGCGGTTTATCATTAATAAACCAAACCAGAAAGACACCCAATAGGCTAATAAACACTAAAAAAATAAGCAGGTTCTTGAAGAATTTCATAATATTCCTTTCCACAGTATTGAAAGAGTCAACACCGTTGTAAAGACATGACGTTTTTTATAAAGGGATCACGGGTATGATAATTTTGAAACGACTATCCAGTGTGTTCTACTGTAATATAACGAGGATAACTAAATAATTTAAATCAATTGCTTACAAAGCAGTCTGTTTCAAAAAAAGATAAGGTTTAAATGAGAATGATGGGAGGGCGGAGCGGGGATTCAGGAAATTGAGAGGATAACGAAAAAATTAAATTGCTTTTAAAGTTTAATGCTTGATAAAAAAGAGAATATTGAGGTGTTGCATCGTTTAATGAATAACTTGATTGACCTTGTCCACAATCACACTGTTCTCCATGAGAACAAGAGGTGCTATCCCTTTCACAACAATGTAAATTTGCAGATGTTGTTAGGTCGTTGTGAGATGATACTACTGAGGATGAAAGCGAATGATCAATAGGCATAGCAATAGAAAGCACAGAAAAGGTGCTTAAAATGAATAGGAGCAAATACGGTGTAAGGCAACTGGGGATCATCTAGGCTATGGTTAACTATTGATGGGATTGAAACTACTTTTACAGGTTATTTGAGTGTTGTGCAAATCTAATTGTTGGAACAAAATAGAAGCTCACCCCTTAAAACATCCATATCCTGTTGTAGGCTGTGCATCGTAACGTCAGCACAGTCTACAACCCTATTTTTTTGAAATTATTGATCTGAAAACTATAACTCTAAAAATAAACTGGCGGGATCTTCTAATAATTCTTTTATTTTTACCAAAAAGCTCACCGCTGTTTTACCATCAATTAAACGGTGATCATACGATAAAGCAAGGTACATCATGGGTCTGATGACGACTTCGCCCTTAATCGCTACAGGACGATCATCAATTTTATGCATCCCTAAAATTGCGCTTTGAGGCGGATTAATGATAGGGGTTGATAGCATCGAACCAAAGACACCACCATTGGTAATGGAGAAAGTACCCCCGATTAATTCCTCTAGCTCTAATTGGTTATGACGCGCTCGATAAGCATAATCATGAATTTTCTTTTCAATTTCAGCATGTCCCAGCGTATTGGTATCACGAATAATCGGGACAACTAATCCTCGTTCTGTCGAAACAGCAACGCCAATATGATATTGACCTTGGTAAACAATATCTTGATCTTCAATGCGTGCATTCACTTCAGGATAACGCTTGAGTGCTTCCGTTGCGGCTTTAACAAAGAACGACATAAAGCCTAACTTTATACCGTGTACCTTTTCAAAACGATCACGGTAAAGTTTTCGTAAACGAATAATTTCAGTTAAATCGACATCATTAAAGGTAGTAAGAATGGCAGCAGTTTGTTGTGCTTCGACTAATCGTTCTGCAATTCTGGC
>JAGLBW010000033.1 GCA_023146545.1 Cocleimonas sp. | reverse complement strand
TACTCTCTGTTATTGCATAAAGTCCTTTCATAAAGCCTGCACGATTCTGTTAAAATTACGGAAATTAGCATTAAGCTTAGAATAAAGACAGTCAAGTCAAAAAACTAATCATTACAAAATAGTGATTCAAACGAGATAATTTTATGTCAAGACAAAGCGCTTTCGATTACGATGAATTAATAAAATGTGGGCATGGCGAACTGTTTGGGGAAGGTAATGCACGATTACCAACACCTAATATGCTCATGATGGATCGCATTGTTGAGATTAGCGCAGAAGGGGGAGAGTTTGGTAAAGGTTATATGATCGCAGAGTTAGATATTAACCCAGAGCTTTGGTTCTTTGAATGTCATTTTCCTACTGATCCTGTTATGCCTGGCTGTTTGGGTTTGGATGCCATGTGGCAACTGATTGGTTTTTTCCTAGGTTGGTTAGAAAATCCAGGACGAGGACGAGCTTTAGGTTGTGGCGAAGTCAAATTTACAGGGCAAATATTGCCCACAGCAAAAAAAGTAACCTATCGTATTGATATGAGTCGTGTGATTTGTCGTCGCTTAGTCATGGGCGTGGGCAATGGTACGGTATCTGTTGATGGGAAAGTTATTTATACCGCAACTGATCTCAAAGTTGGACTTTTTACCTCCACAGAAAATTTCTAACCATTACACTATCAAGCCTACGTGATAAAAGGGAATGAAGTGATTAGAAAACAAGTGCTTCAAGGCTATCATACCACCCCTAAAGCACTTATTTTATTCGGTATTTTATATTGTCCCAATAACATTCTTCCCAGCACCTTCTTCTTAACGATAATCAAACGCTGAGTACCAATGAAAACCATTATTGCCATTAATAATCTCTCCAAACAATACGCTTCAGGGCATCAGGCGTTAAAAAAGATTAATTTAGAGATTAAGTCAGGAGAAATTATTGCCTTGCTAGGGCCTAACGGTGCAGGTAAAACGACACTCATTTCCGTTATTTGTGGGTTAGTCTCACCCTCTTCAGGCTCAGTACACGTTAATGGTTTTAATATTATTAAAGATTACCGAGAAACACGGGCTTTAATTGGTTTAGTACCTCAAGAATTAACACTCTCAGCATTTGAAAGTGTTTGGAACACCTTAAATTTCAGCCGGGGATTATTTGGCAAAAAGCCGAATAAAGCGTACATCGAACAACTCCTTAAAGACTTATCCTTATTCGATAAAAAAGACACTGAGTTACGCCTATTATCAGGCGGTATGAAACGTCGTGTTTTGATTGGCAAAGCGCTTTCCCATGAACCACGCATTCTATTTCTTGATGAACCAACCGCAGGCGTTGATGTTGAACTACGCAAAGACATGTGGAATATTGTACGTCGTTTGCGTGATACAGGGGTTACTATTATTTTAACCACTCATTATATTGAAGAAGCTGAAGAAATTGCTGATCGGGTAGGTATTATTAGTGACGGTGAATTATTATTAGTTGAAGAGAAGCACGCTTTAATGCAAAAATTGGGAAAAAAGCAATTAGTCTTGGAGCTGCGTGATGCCATTGATCATATCCCCGAATCACTTAACGCTTACGCATTAACCTTATCTGATGAAGGTTACAAACTAACCTACCGCTACGATACACGCAGTGATCGCACAGGGATCACAACGTTAATGAAGGCCATTAATGCCTCCTCATTAACCTTAAAAGATTTGCAAACTCAACAAAGTTCTTTAGAAGATATTTTTATTGATCTAATATCCTCTAAAGAAAACCTTAAGTAAAACCATAAAAATATGAACATTCAAGCGGTTAAAGTCATTTATAAATACGAAATGTTGCGTACATGGAAAACCTTATTCCAAAGTATTGCCTCGCCCGTATTATCCACATCGTTATATTTTATTGTCTTTGGCTCTGCTATTGGTTCTCGCATTGAAAGTATCGAAGGCGTTCCTTACGGCTCTTTTATTGTTCCAGGGCTGATCATGCTCTCGTTACTGACACAAAGTATTGCTAATGCCTCCTTTGGTATCTTTTTTCCTAAATTTACAGGCACTATTTACGAAGTGATGTCCGCACCACTGTCTCATTATGAGATATTATTAGGTTATGTGGGAGCTGCAGCGTCTAAATCCTTTATTATTGGCATTATTATCCTTGCTACTGCTGGTTTTTTTGTTGATTTAGACATTAAACACCCCTTTTGGATGATGTTCTTCTTAATCCTAACTTGCATTACCTTTAGTTTATTTGGATTTATTATTGGTCTCTGGGCAACTAATTTTGACAAGTTACAACTCATTCCGTTGCTTGTGATCACACCCTTAGTCTTTCTTGGTGGCAGCTTTTACTCCATTAGTATGCTCCCTCCTTTTTGGCAAACGGTGACACTGCTGAACCCTGTGGTTTACCTCATTAGTGGTTTTCGCTGGAGCTTTTTTGAAGTTGCTGATGTGAGTATTTGGACAAGCTTAGTGATTATTCTTGGCTTTTTAGCCTTTTGTTTAGCGCTGGTAGCATGGATGTTTAAAACAGGCTACCGTCTACAAAACTAACCTTTTGGTTTGAAATTATTGATTTGAGTACAGATTCATTTTTTATGAACTGCTACAATCATTGCTTTATTATTTTTATTAGAGATTGGATGTACATGGAAATTGCGCTAACAACAATTGCGGTTCTAGGGGGGCTACTGTTCTTTTTTAGCTATATAAAATATATTCTATCAGGTTTTCGCTACCATCCTGTTACTGGAATTTTAGCAATGCTCCCTGTCATCAACTTAATAACACTGCCTACTTTACTGGACGATAAACTCACCCGAACACTATTTGTTGGCATTTTTGGTTTGATTTTTGCAGGAGGTGCTTGGTTTTTAGGAGCTGATAAATCATTGCAAAAGCATATTTCAGTATTGAGAGGTCAGCCTCCAATACAAGCCAGCGCCCCACAACAAAATACCAGCAAAGAACACATCACATCAAACAGTACCGCAATAAATCAAGTGAAGACCGAGGGACAAACCCAAGCTATCATCGAGCCTCAAGCCGTTTACCTCGAAGCGCTACCTAAAAAAGCACTCTACAGTTTGGAGTTTATTGATACCCCTGTAGAACAGATTACAACCTTACAAGGACGTATCGTACGCATTACCAGCCGTAAAGATATCCTATTTGAAGGACGTATCAACAAAATTTCAGTAGGAAGCGTCTTTATTAGTAAGCGAGAAACAGGAGCTAAGGCTTATGAAATCTTGGTGGGCAATATTAAACAATTGAAAGTCATGGTAAAACGCCATCATGACCAAGATAAAGCAAAATCTTAGCAACCTATCTGAGATAGGACAATATCAAGAAGCGCAGAATAATTCTGCGCAATAAAACTAAAGATAACACCACAGAAAACACCGAGATCATATTATCGTAGGGTAGGTTGATTAGGGCGTGTATTAACCGTTTTGATGCACTTCGTACCTCAGCACGACTGTGGTGTCATTTTTAGTCAAGCGCTCCTTTATGCAAAGCCAGAGAATCAAACCTTATGACAGACTCCACTTCGCTACCCTCGATGCTTTGCTTTGTTTATCGCAGTAAGAAAAACCACGAAATGTATTTGTACTTACCCGAAAAAGATCAATTCTCGGCTGTCCCTGAGTCTTTATTAAAACTCGTCGGTCAAGTTGAGTTTTCTTTTGAATTTAAGCTAACAACAGAGCGTAAACTGTTGCGCTATGAAGCCAGTGAGGTCATGCGTAACCTACGTGATAATGGTTTCTTTTTACAAATGCCACCCAACGGTTACCAATCAGATAATGATGGTGAAATGAACGCTAACCTACAAGGATTCTAAACAGCGAATAACCTGCACAAGGCATCCACTGTTGAAATTCACACACATTATTAGTCGTAACGGTCGTAGGTTAGCCCTTTAGCTTTTCGCGCAATAACTGATTAACCTGTGCAGGATTAGCTTTTCCTCTTGAAGCTTTCATCACTTGCCCAACAAAAAAGCCTAAAATCTTTTCTTTACCTGAACGAAACATTTCCACTTGTTGCGGATTATTGGCAATGATTTCATCAATCATCCCTTCAATTGCCCCCGTATCGGTAATTTGTTTTAAGCCTTTTTTCTCAATAATACCATCGGCATCGCCCTCCCCTTGCCATATCGCTTCAAATACATCTTTAGCAATCTTCCCTGAAATCGTGTTATCAGCAATACGCTTAATCATATCGGCTAATTGCTTCGCGCTAATTGGGGATGCTTTAATCTCAAGATTGGCTTTATTTAAAGCCCCTGATAAATTACCCATCACCCAGTTTGCGGCAAGTTTAGCTTGGTTGCTTTCTCTCGCAACCTGATCATAATAATCACTTAAGGCACGATGGGATGTTAGCACCTCAGCATCATAATCGCTCAAGCCATAGCGTGTTATAAAACGTTGTTTTTTAGCTTCGGGCAACTCAGGCAAAGTGGCACGAATCGCTTCAATAAAGTCATCACTAATCCGTACAGGCAATAAATCAGGGTCTGGGAAGTAGCGGTAATCATTAGCTTCTTCCTTGGAACGCATCGAACGGGTTTCGTCTTTATCAGGATCAAACAAACGGGTTTCTTGAACCACCGTTCCACCCTCTTCGATAATATCAATCTGGCGTTGAACCTCGATATTAATCGCACGCTCAACAAAACGGAACGAGTTAATATTTTTCAACTCAGCGCGTGTACCCAGTTCCTTCTGTCCTTTAGGACGTACCGAAACATTAGCATCACAACGGAAAGAGCCTTCCTGCAAATTACCATCACAAATTTCTAGATATTGCACTAACGCATGAATCTTTTTCATATAAGCTACCGCTTCTTTTGCGTTGCTCATATCAGGTTCGGAGACAATTTCTAGTAATGGTGTCCCCGCACGGTTCAAATCAATCCCTGTCATCCCAGCAAAATCTTCATGCAGTGATTTTCCAGCATCCTGCTCTAAATGAGCACGGGTGATTCCTATGCATTTAACACCGCCATCGTCCAGAAGAATATCAATATGCCCTTTTTCAACAATCGGCAAATCGAATTGACTGATTTGATACCCTTGCGGTAGATCAGGATAAAAATAGTTTTTACGTGCAAACACCGAACGCTGTGAAACAGGTGCATTAATTCCCAAGCCAAACTTCACCGCCATACGTACGGCTTCAACATTTAACACTGGTAGCACACCAGGTAAGGCTAGATCAACGACATTAGCTTGCGTATTCGGTTCTGCACCATAAGCAATGGAAGAGCCTGAGAAGATTTTTGATTGTGTCATCAATTGAGCATGAATTTCTAACCCAATTACTGTTTCCCATTCCATGATTATTCTCCTCCTCTCGTTACGTCAAAAGCCGTCGGGATTTGTTGATGATGATCACTGACTTGTTGATATTGATGCGCAATATTCAGCATTTTAGCCTCATCAAAATAATTACCAATAATTTGTAAGCCAACGGGTAAATTATTTACCGATGCCACAGGTAACGACATCGCAGGCAAACCAGCCAAGTTAACTGAAATCGTATAAATATCAGAAAGGTACATTCCGACAGGATCATCTGATTTCTCACCAATTTTAAACGCAGTATTTGGTGCAACAGGCCCCATAATCACATCAACCGTTTCAAATGCTTTTTGAAAATCTTCACTGATCAAACGTCGAATCTGCTGTGCCTTTAAATAATAAGCATCGTAATACCCTGCGGATAAGGCATACGTTCCCACCATAATACGTCGTTTCACTTCCACACCAAACGCTTCACCGCGTGAGCGCATATAATGATCAGTCAAATCTTTCGCATTCTCACAGCGATAACCATAACGAACCCCATCTAAACGCGACAGATTAGACGAACATTCCGCAGGCGCTACCACATAATAAGCAGGAATCGCTAAAGGGGTATTTGGCAAGCTGATCTCAATGATTTCCGCACCCATCTTCCGATACGCTTCAATCGCCTCTTGAATAGATTTTTCCACCTGAGCATCCAAACCTTCCTCAAAATACTCTTTGGGTAAGCCGATCTTCAAACCTGCTAAAGAATCCTTTAAGCTCGCACTAAAATCAGGAACGGCGTGTTCCGCGCTGGTGGAATCTTTCTCATCAAACCCTGACATCGCGGTTAAGACTAAAGCACAATCCTCCGCAGACGTTCCAAAAACACCGCCTTGATCAAGGCTAGAAGCATAAGCAATCATCCCAAAACGTGACACCCGTCCATAAGTCGGCTTGATTCCTGTAATCCCTGTCATTGCCGCAGGTTGCCGAATCGACCCTCCCGTATCCGTACCCGTTGCCACAGGTGATAAACGTGCCGCGACCGTTGCGGCGCTACCGCCCGAAGAACCACCAGGGATACGTGCTAAATCCCACGGGTTTTTTACCACACCATAATAAGAATTTTCATTCGACGACCCCATTGCAAACTCATCCATATTGGTTTTACCCAACATCGGCATCCCTGCCTGATTAAGTTTTTCAACCACGGTTGCATTATAAGGTGCAATAAAATTATCCAGCATTTTAGAGCCTGCTGAAGTTCGCACACCATCGGTACAAAAAATATCTTTATATGCCAGAGGAATACCCGTTAAAGCACCCGCTGATCCTGCGGCAATCTGTTCATCCGCCGCTTTCGCCCTGCTTAAAGCCGATTCATCAGTCACCGTAATAAAAGCATTTAAAGCTGTATTATAACGGTTGATACGATCAAGAAAATATTGTGTTAATTCAACACTGGAATAAGCGCCTGATTTTAAATCAGCTGCCAACTCAGATAATGATTTAGTGTGCATAGTATTAGTATTACTCGTTTATTCTATTTTTTAACTCAGATGACGCAATCAGTAAAGTTTACATTACAGTAGAAGGGCATCTGTTTGCGGACAATATTCCTGTTATTCGATCACCCGAGGAATAAGATACAATCCTGCTTCAGTCGCAGGCGCAAGCGATTGAAACTTCTCACGCTCATCGCTTGCTGTGACAATATCTTCTCTCAAGCGTTGTGATATATCCTGAGGATGTGCCATTGGCTCAATACCTGTGGTATCAACCGCATTCATTTGTGCCGCAAGGTCAAAAATATCCGAAAGACTTTCGGAATACGCTTGGACTTCGTCATCATTAAGGGCTAAACGGGCAAGGAGGGCTATTTTTTTAACTTCTTCAATGGTCAAAGACATAGTAAAAATCTGCTTTGGATAGTTATTTTTAAGAATGCGCAATTTAGCATATTGTTGATAGTAACAAAACAGCAGAATCTTAAAGCAGAAACATTAACCCGCCGACTTAAGCAATACAAATGAGAAAGCCCCCACTTAAAACACCCAGAAAAAAGGGTAAAACAGAGTCACTTGATGACAGGGTTTAACTGGTCGTTTTCAAAATAAATTATATCTAAAAAAATAATATTCTCGTAGTTCAATACATTCTACAGTACCAATGGAAATTTAAGTTGTAAACTCCTTGCAACCAGAGAACAGCACATATTAAGCGCATCGCATTCAAGGTCTATTGCTACCGACAGAGCATATACACTTAAATTATCTAAATTCAGCCTATTTAAAGATTATTTATTGCTTTATTTTTATTGTAAAAAATGGAAAAATAGCCGTATCCAGATGGTTTTAAATTATAATTTTCTATAATGGCCATCAAGGAAATTTATTATTAAAGGTAAATCATGAGTGAACCAGCAAAAACTAGACCTGTAGTGCCTGAAGGAAAAACTGCGCTTCTAATAACTCGCCAGAAAAAAGCAACAGAAACAGGTTACGTTGGATACGATCTTATTTGGGAATCGTTTCAAACAGAGGTAAAGTACACTACCCCTAAAGCACCATAAAACACCCTTCTGCGCGACCCTAAAAGTCGCGTGGTTCTCCTCTGTTCTAATTTTACACACCTTCCTTTTTACAACATAACCGAAACTTCCCTTCCTCAAGTACTCCTATTCCAAACACTAGCTTCAACACGTAATACTGATGGTGAATTACGCTATTTTGCACAACTAAATATGCTTTTATCCTATTGATTAATAAAAAACAAGGTTAACCAAACTATGTCAGAAAAAAACTTTTGTCCTTTTTGTGATGGCGATGATGAAAGAATTGTTAAAAATGATTTAGCCTTCGCTATTTATGATACGCATCCCGCAAGCTCTGGTCATGCTTTAATCATGACAAATCGGCATATTGCTGAATACTTTGATGCGAGTCGTGAAGAAAAAATAGCGATACTAGAGCTTATTGACGAGATGAAACACGTCATCGACCAACAACATAAGCCCGATGCTTATAATATTGGGGTTAATATCGGTAAAATTGCAGGGCAATCTGTTCCACATCTACACCTACACATCATCCCTCGTTACAAAGGTGATGTAGATGACCCTAGAGGGGGTGTACGTGGAGTAATCCCAAAGAAGCAAAAATACGATAGATAACCGCAAAAGAAGCACAACAGATTGAGAGTCCTGTGAAAACGGAGCGTAACATCATCCTTTAGCTCAGCTAAAAAAAGAAGGTGACCACTGATCTTCAGATAGAAACCAGCAACTTTAATTAACTAAAAAGAATTGGGCTTAGCCAGAATACCTTTAACTCAGGCTTTCTAGCAACGCCTGTGATTTTTCTAGTTCTATTTTAGCGAGATTGAGATATTCAGTATCACTTGCACTTGTTAAGAATTCGACAACACGTTCTGCATTGGCAACTGATTTTTTAGCAAAATCAATTTCACTTGTCTTTTTTGCCATAATTCGTTGCAAAGTGTACAAGTTACTCAGGGTAGTGACCCAGCCGAGGGGGGTTTGCTCTGGCTTGATCTTTTCTATCGCTTTTTCATACGCATGAAGTGACTCATCAAGTACCTCACTGTCTTGCTTAATCTCCGCCAAAATTTGTAGGGAGACACCGATATTATTTAACGTCATCGCCCATTCAAGGGGCGTTTCCTCCTCTGTTCTTAATGTTAGCGCATTATTGTAAGCGGAGATCGACTTCATCAACGTATGCCCGCCACCTGAATGCTCACCTTGCCGTTGAAATATCATCGCAATATTGCTCAGTATTGAAGCCCAAGCTAAAGGCGCTTCCTGACGTTTGCAAACCATTAAAACATTTTTATAGGCTTCCATTGATTCATTCAGTATCGAAAGACGCTCTGTTTTTTCTTGCTGTCCCAAAGCATGCAAGGCATCCGCTAAATCACCTTGAATCGCCGCCCACGCTTGTGGTGCTTCTTTTTGCTCAACACCCTCAAGTGCCTCTTCAAAACCTTTTATTGATTGTTTGAGAGTTGCTCTATTCGAGGGTTGCAAATCTACAAGCATCGCACCAAAATTTCCCTGTGCTGAAGACCATAGCAACGGAGTGGCTTTTTGTTTTAGCTCAGAAAGCTCTGTTTCAAACATTGTAACTGCTTTGTTTATCATTCTGTAAACCTATGAAAAATAGAGATGCGTATTAATTATTAAGAATTTCTTCTAAATCGGGATCATCTCCAACTTTTCCACCCAGCGCTATTTCTTCTTCTGTTGCATCTCGCACAGAAAGCACTTCAAGCCTAAAAACGACCTCTCGACCACAGAGAGGATTATTACCATCCACAGTCAATGTTTTATCATCCATTCGGGTTACAATAAAGTTTTTAGGGTCTCCCTTTTCATTCTCCATCGTAATGGTCATACCGATTTCTCGATAGTCTTCAGGAACATTTTCAATCGCGTCGGTAAAAACTAAAGATTCATCTCTAGGACCATACAATTGATCACAATCAATAGGGACTTCAATAACATCACCCACTGATCTTCCTTCCAATTCAATGGTCACGTCAGATGACAAGACTGAATTTTCATCACCTTGTATATAAGCAATGGGATAGTCAATAAAGGTCAGAACTTCTTCTGTTTTTTTGTCAATTGTTTTATAAGTCAGTTCGACCAACTTATCTTTTTGTATCATTTCTGTCATAGCAATAAAAAAACTAATTAATTAAAAAAGAGTCGCACCAAAGATTTTTATTTCATCTTCTTCAAATCCTAACACTAGGCGACCTAACCACTCGCCAGCCTTCTTTTTATTGGTCTGCTTGAAAAGAACAGTAACATGCTCACCACGGCGAATAATACCGAGATACTCTCTTTCCTTTGTTAGGTTTTTTGTGAGCGTACTTTTTGCAAATTGCTTTCCCATTTCCACTTCATTTGCTGCAAGCTTCATCTTATGTGCAAAATTTCGAGTAAATGCACCATAATTCTTGTTATGGGAGTATTTAACAAGATCATCCCAATAAGGGTTGGCAACTTTTAATATATCTTCATCTGATAGTTCAATAATATTCATAACAATTCCAATATTAGGTTACTTAAAATGTTTCTAATTTGAGTTAATTAGCCTTCAGCGAATTAACCTATCGATATACCTTTAAATGAGACGGGCAACTATTCTATAGCGAACGGATTCTCATGGAAAATATCAGTAGTATTGACAAGCGAATACTCATTCGATTTGATCAGAAAAACGTATGATCACGTTATCTATCAAGCTTTAACTAGAATAAGAAAAACACTTAAGCATAAAATAAAAAAAGACCAGCAAATATTGCTAGTCTTTTTAGATCAATAAAAACTAGTGTGACTAGTGTTTACTTCTCATCTTCTTCACCAATCAAGTGATAAAGTGGTGCTTTTTCCATCGTGTACTTACCTGTATCAGGATCACGACGAGATACTGTTAATACATGCCATTCATTATCATCAAGCTTCATGTGATCACCGCGATAATAATAACCAGGCCAACGTGTTTCTTTGCGGAATAAGGTATGTTGCATCACTGATTCAGAAGTCAATATGCGGTGCTTTAATTCCCATGCACGTAGTAATTCATGAATATCTTCAGCCGCGATACCGCCATCCCAATCATCAGCAAGCACACCAAGTTTTTTAAGACCAATATTCAATAATTTCTCATTGGTCATATAACTTACCGTAACACCACCACAATACTCATCCATCATCTTCTGTAGACGATCCAGACCTTGTCTTGGGTTGATGTAATAAGGATTAACCGAACCCGCTGTGATGTGATTGCGATAAACCTTGTATGTTTCCATCGGCTTATAAATTTCTTCACGACGCTTATCAATCTGAGCACTGGTTACTGTAATACCTTCTGCTTTGCCATCATTGATATATTGAATAGCAGCTTTAGCCGCTAAACGACCTTCCGTAAAGGAACCTGATGAGAACGCGTGAGGTGTTCCACCAACAGCATCACCACAACCAAAGAGACCATGTACTGTTGTCATTCGGTTATAACCCCAGAAATACTCATCAGGAGAAACATCTTCAGGACCAGAACACCATGCGCCACAACCTGTCGCGTGAGAACCCATGACATAAGGCTCAGATGTTGTTAACTCTGGGTTTTCGTGTTTAGGATCAACATCATTTGATGCCCAAAGCACGGCTTGACCAACCGTCATGCCCAAGAAGTTATGCCAACCAATTTCTTCAAGATGCGGATCTTGGAAAGCTTCCATCGTCACCATGTGAATAGGACCTTTACCTGAATTCACCTCATTGATGAACGCATGGTTACGTAAACAGGTAGGAATTGGCTTATGAGAGAAATGCTGGTTTTCTGTATCCAGATATTCCTTGCCCACCATTTTTGTAAGCTCTGGAAACCACTTTGATTCATACTCTTCACCATCACAGTTTTGTGTGTAGGTTTTAAGGTGTAAGAAATAAGCGCCAACAGGGCCATAACCATCTTTAAAACGAGCAAGAACAATTTTGTTCTCCATTTGCGTCATTTTTGCGCCCGCTTCGATCATAAGACCATAAGCAGAACCTGATGACCACGGTGCATACCAAACACGACCTGCGCCTTCACCCACTGAACGAGGCTTATAGATATTTGAAGCACCACCCGCACCAACAACAACTGTCTTTGATTTAAAGACGTGATAGTTACCTGTCCGCACGTTAAACCCAACAGCACCTGCCACACGGTTTTCTTGAGACTCATCCATCAACAAATGAGTAACACAGATACGATTAAACACCTTATCAGCAGACTTCTTAGCCGCTTCTGCAACCATTGGCTTATAAGATTCACCATGAATCATAATCTGCCAACGACCTTCACGAAGATAAGCACCCGTTTCTTGATTCTTCATAATCGGCATGCCCCAGTCTTCAAACTGGTGAACCGTTGAATCAACGTGACGTGCCATATCAAATAACAAATCTTCCCGAACCATACCCATTAAATCCATACGCGCATAACGTACATGATCTTCAGGATTATTCTCACCGAAACGCGTACCCATATAACAGTTAATCGCGTAAAGTCCCTGCGCTACTGCACCAGATCGGTCAATGTTTGCTTTTTCAGCAATAACAATTTTCTTATCTTTTCCCCAAAATCTCGCTTCAAAAGCAGCACCAGTACCACCTAAGCCAGCACCTGCAACAAGCAGATCAATATTGTCTTCAACAATAGTCTTATAAGCCATTAGTAGTAAACTCCTTCTTTCATGACTAATTTATTCGATTCAAGGGTATGTAAGCCCCCTTCATCCATGCGTATATACTTCGGCTCATTGTAAAGCAGGTGACTGTCACGCATTTCACTACTTGGTTCTGAAGCTGAGTTAAGATCAGGAATTCCTGTTCCCCATGGCTTCGTTGTAATCGGTGCGATTAGCTCCATGTCTTTCTTGCCATTACGGAAAATAATCCGCCAAGCAATAATCCCTTTTTCTTCATCACGGTGTACGCGAACTGAACTTCCCAATGGTGTAAAGTCTGCATAACCACGAACATCAATCGCATTATGTGGACAAGCTTTTACACACGAGTAGCATTCCCAACACATATTAGGTTCGATGTTATACGCACGACGAATCGTTTTATCGATATGCATAATGTCCGATGGACAGATGTCAACGCATTCGCCACAACCATCACAACGTGTCATTTTCACAAATGTAGGCATAAATAAATCCTCTTAAAAATTCTTAATTAGTTCTTAATAATGACGAGCTGACTCACGTCTAATACCTGCACCCATGTTAGGAGGATTCTCGCCCATATAAGTAGGAATATCAGGGAATCTCTCCTGAACTTCTTTACTACTTAAATCGAAATCGCCAGGAAGACCTTCATTGCTACCATCAGCCTTTATCACTCGCTTTTCAAAAGCAGCAGCTGGCTTGAAGAACATATGTGCAAACTTAGACCAAATCACCGTCGTAAATAAAAACGTAGCAGAGGCAATAAACAAAGCAAACATTAAAAATGCACTCGTCAAAGACCAAAGTAGAGCAAAAGTACACGTTGCAAGTAGAGAAAGAATAAACATATCGGCACGAGGCGATAGTTGATACCAAGGCTTACCTTCAGCAGCAACATCTACGCGAATAGAAAACCAGAACCAATAACCACCCACACAAAGACTTAAAGCACCCAAATGCCATAACAATGGCAAAATAACTGGTGTAGCAGTCCCTGTTGGATAAGCAAAAATCATCACAGCCGTTGTTGCAACAAAGACAATAAAGCCATACATCGTTAATAGATGAGAAATACGACGCTTTTGGTTAGAAAACTCCGATGAAGTCAGCACTTCGCTAGTGACTGTTTTAATCATCATTCCTGTTCTTTCGCCACTACTTACTTCACGTTTTGCGTTTTTCTTGCCTTTTTCCTTGTTCTCAGCAAAGTATTTAGCACTTTTCTTATGCCATACATCAAATAATGTTCCTGCGATGACCGCAAAAATCATCAAAAGAATATAAGTTTGCATCAATCCTGGGGTGAATAGCTCAGGGGAATCCGCATTCAGCTGTGCGAATGGGTTTGTAATAATAAACATTTATAGGGCTCCTAAAATGACGGTTATTTACTTGTAGATATAATTATCAACACTTCGGACACTTTTTTAAACCGTCATTTTAAAGTGATCACTGCCTTCGAAAACAAAGCGTAATACATTAAATATTAGCAACTTACAGCGTTAAATAACATGGTTTTAAAAAACAGCTAAAAATATTGATTACCATAATCAGTTTTTCCAGTGCGTTTTTATCATTTTTATAGCAATAGTTCAACTATCTTTAGCTTTTATCAGCACTTATAAAAATTGAATTTGTACCATACTAAACGCATAATGCTAGTTGCTTGACAAAACTAAGAAAAATGAGACAAATATACCTTATAGAGGCATTAAATTAACTGATCCCTTCTCATCTATTTAAAGATGTAAATGCTACAAAATTACACTGTCTATTGCTTATATCAATCTTCCCAACAGGGTTCCTTGATAAGCATCATAAATCAACAGAGAGACCAAACAATTTACACCCATAGCTTCACCATTAGACCGCCCCTTTTTCATTATGACAATGAACTTTACTCTGACCCCAATTATTTACAATAAATCACCCTAAATTATTAATCTGAAAAACGACAGCTCATGAGAACAATGCCTAATGTTCTCTTCTTTCTCGAATCTCCTTTTGCATTCGTTGACTTTTAAGCATTTGCTCTTTTTTAGTAGCATTAGCAACCGCTATCAAATCTTGATCTTGTTGTAGTGAGCGATGCGCCCACTTTATTGCCTTCGGATAAGTTTTCACCGCTGCCAAAACCACATCACGATCTTTCTTTAAATTATCATCAACGTAAAACAAAGCTTCTCCCCCTCTCAACTGGATCACGGCTAAAACAAAATATTTATCTTGTCGGATACTAATATCTGCATTGCTCAATGCTGAAGAACCAAAGTTTCCTTTTACAGCCTCCCAGACAAAACGCCTGTCTTTCTTCAAATCATCACTGGCATACTCAAGTGAATAACTGGTTATCCTTAACATTTTCAGCATAAAGGCTCTATTTTTTCTTAACCCCTTGTCAGCATATGCCAGTGCATCATAATTTTCATCATTCGCCACAACAACATCCGTTATGAAGGCTTGATTTTTGCGTAAGCTCTTGTCCGCAATATTGAAAAGTTGTTCATTAGTGTAATGACGAATATATACAAGCTCTTTTAGAAACATCCTATCCTTTCTCTGAGAGCGAGAAATACAGTTTGGATTAAAAGGCAACCCCTTATTGAATAATAAAGAGCCAACCATTTCAGATGCATTTTTATACATCTCATCTTTTTTACAAGGGGGGTGTAAAGCATCGACAACAAGGTTGGATTTATTTAATGCGATCTCAGCATGAGAAGAAGCCACAAAAATGAAGGTAGCAACAACCAATATTCTAATAAAAAACATCCTAGACACCCTAATGTATGAATCAGTAAGCACTCGCTTCAGCTTAGTCTAGTTCATATCTAATCACTTGCAAAAGAATACTACGAAGAAAACAGCCGTAATGCTATCACACAAAAACCAGTCTTCAAAAACTCTCATTCCCCCGAGCGGCGTAGAAATAAAGCCATTGTAATTTAGGATTATATTAGTCCTCTAAAATTTATGGATGTCCTAATTATTCTTCGGTTTTACAGTATTAATATTTACTAATGAGGCACTTGCAAAATTAAGAAATCAAGGGGATATTTGAGGCAGATAGCCTAAAAATTGAAAAATGACTTACTCCAAATGCCTGTAAAATAGGGTTAGAAAACGACAAAGGAGCAAGTCATGAGCAGTTTATTAGAGGGATTATCTCAAACTTGGCTAACACTTCAAGGAACACCTCGCTAATTTTGCAAGTCGTTCTCTTAATAGTGTGGCGGCTTGAATATAACAACCCATGTTACTTGTTTTATTGTTACGTCCACCGAGATATAAATCAATGCATCGGTTAAGGCGCTTAAAATTATTACCGCCATCATCACGTAATTGAAGCAATGAGTCATTAATAAATATTCGATAGCGTTCAGCTTCAAAATCAGAAGATAAAATACTGTGAGTATTCAGCTCATTGATTGCAATGAAGAATCTAATTTTTACACCGTTAATCGGATAAAAATGGCAAAAAATAACCAGTGTATTGTTTTTTATATAGAAAATAGCCTGAAAAAGAATGATTTTTTGGACGTTTAAGAAAGGGGATATTTTGGGTGGATTGAGAGTGGTAACACAATCTAATCATGACGGTTGAATGTTTAACCGTCATGATTAAATTGACTGTTATGGCTTAAATTATATGAAATTTAAGCTTTTAAATGCAGGTAGTTTAAACCTTGATCATAAAAACGTTGGTGTGCTTCGATGACTTTAAAGCCTGTATTACGGGCTTGATCTATGAGTTCATCCATATCAATCCGTACTGCTTTTTTATTGTTTTCAATGTCAATATTCTGTGCTTTAAAGCTTTCAAAATAAGGATTGGCAACAAGTTCTCTTTCGGCTTCATCAAGTAATGCCACCATATCCAATTGGTGGTTGGGGGTTACTAAGATAAAGGAGGCTTGGGGTTTTAGGGCATTGTAAATACAATCCAGTATCGTTTTGGGGGATTCCCATGCGTAATAGCTGTTAATTGAGAGTCCATAATCAAAGCCGATATTTTTGTGTTTGGCTTCTGTTCGATCAAAAGTTTCAAAATCATAAATACCAGTATCAAGACACTCTAATTTGCTTTCAATAATTTTTGAGGGCTTATCAGGGAATTGCTCTAAATGCCAACGGGCTAATTTGACCATTTCAGGTGAAGAATCAATACCAGTGTATTGTTCTACATTGGGGTTATTAAGAATAAAGGGTGCAATTTTTGCCGCACCACAACCAAAATCCCCTACGTTTCCCGTGGCGATGGCGGCAACGGCTTTGTTTAATGTGAGCATTTTTGATGGCATAACCGCTAAAAATGCGGTTGAATATTCATCCCATACAGCTTTCTTGTAAGCGACACTCATAAGGCAGGCTCCATTGTGTGTTGTGGTAATCTTGTCCAATTAAAAAAGCGGGCTTTAGTTTTATTAACTTCCCATGACATGCATGCCATTTTGTATTGACTGCCGTTATCGGTGTTCATATTGCTGGACAATAAATACGCGCCCATTAAATTTCGATGCAAAGCAATATCTTTATCTTTTATGGTCATTGCAATGACATCAACTTTCTCAGCGAGGGCGATGAGATAAACAGATTTATAGTAGTTTTTTATCAATTGTAAATTTCCCCCTTGGCTAATAAATCGTCCAAACTCCATCAGCTTCAGACCTCTTTCGCGGTATAAATTAATTTCTCTAGGGTATACATCATCATCAGGTAAACCGAGTGGACTATCGAGGGTTAATCGTGCGGTGCTGACAATGTGCTGATCTTTATTTCTTGAATAAAGAATATGAGACCGTTTATTTAACGGGTCATTATGATTTATTTTATATTTAGGATAAATAGTTTTGTATTCTTGTTGCCATAACTGACAGACTTCCTTCATGTTTTTGTCGTTCTGTACCAAAATTTGTAGGGGTTCATCGAGTTTTATATGTGGTGGAACCTCTAAAGGTGCGATCATTTTTGTTTCCATTGTTGCAATCTCCCTTGTTTATGGATAAATCAAATTTTTTCTCTGTTTTTTTATTGAACATCTTAGTTACTACCTGACGCATTATTATGTTTATAAACAGGAGAAGTCAGGGAGAGCGTGAGATGAATACTTTGTTTTATGAGGGGAAAAAAATATTATTGAGGTGAGCTATTAATGAAAACTATGCAATTTATAAAGTATATTGATTAACCCTTCTACCCATCCATTAATGGGTGAATACACTGATTAGGTTCTGTTGATATTGGGTTATATTTTTACGTTGTAGTCGATTCTTTGCTTCTTTTAAGGAAAAAAGAGGAATTAATCATCACATGTCAACAGAGCTTAGGCTGATGAGAAATATTGATAATGAAACAGAATGAATATAACCGAATAGAAAAATTGGACAGGTCATTGGATGCTGTAAACCAGCAGGAGCCGTTACGTGCTTTATGCTGTTATTTATTGGATGAAAAGAAAGCTAAGAAAACAGGAAGTTATCGTATTAAACCGATTCCCTTATTTAATAAAGATTCGGGTACGAATGAGCCGATTGATAGTATTGATGTGGTGACAGGAAATGGTTTTTTAAGAGGAAAATTATTAAGCACTACATCAGCATCGAAGTTAATGCATTGGTTGGATGGTAATTTTTCAGGTGTGTTTGCCTCAGAGGAGGAGTTAAGGCAACAACGATTGAAATATTGGCGCAATTTATTGGGTAACAAGACGTATCAACACGCGTTTATGCGCTTCTGTTTAGCCAGTGATCGTGGGGTGAAATGCATTGAAGCCGTGGGATTACAGCAATCCTTGTTGGAAAATTTACCGCGAATTAAGAGCAAGGAACACTTTTATTTACAGTTATCAGGCAAACCAGAGGATCATTTTTTTATTGTTTTAGAATCATTCAATGAAAAGAAAGTGTTTATGCAGCTTGCTCCTTTATCACCTGCTTATTTTTTCCCTGACCATGATTTTATTTCAAGCATTTCAGCGGATAGAACAACGTTGAAATATCCACTGAAGGCAAGTATTCCCTTATCAGAAAAATACGGTCTAGGACGGTGGCGCTGTACAGCTATTCGATCCGCTATGATTCCAATAGCAGCAAAAACGATTGCGGTTGATCCTCTTTTATCATCGTTTGAGTTAGCTGATTTTGTTGCCCGTTTAATGCAACAAGATAAAGCTTTCGCTATTGATAGCTATGAGTTTGTTTTATTTAATAAATAACGAAAAATAGTGGTATTAAACAGAGCACTTTAACTGTTGGCTCATGTGGGGGGGTTATGTGATAAAACTACCCTATAAACATAAATCATGATGATAAAGCAGGGGCGTTATTGATATTAAAACTAATAACAATTGCAAATAACGGTGAGCTTTCGCTTGGGGGTAAATTCTTACTGATTTTTTCGATAAGCTTAGGGTTGTTGCGAATATAGCTTCGCGTGTTGGTCTTATGCTGCACTTTTGTTGCAACGGTTTTTTTATCCATTCTGGATCTCCTAAAAAAAATGATCCAAAGCGCTTTGGTTGGTTTGTCTTGACCTTGAGGAGTATCCCTTGAAATCAACGTAAAAGATTGATCGTTAAGTCATAGTTAACACCGATAAGAAAATATTGTATTAATAATTTGTTCAAAATCAACACAAAGGAATGGGATTTTTAGAATGAAAAAACGTAATAGAGGGGTTGTGTTTGATAAATTTAAAGTACGTCATTACGCCCAAAAACAAGGAATAATGACGCTAATTGCTTTCGAGATTCATTATATGCGCCATTTTTATATTCCTGAGAATCAAACGGTTGGTGCACCTGCTAAGGCATGGCATGGAGGTAAACTGGACAAGCGTTATGCCTTGCAGATCGCGGAGTTATTAGCACTGATGGATTATTTGCCGCTATTAAAGGAGGATACCTTAAGCTCTTGGGCTAACTTGGTTGATCATACCGATTATCATTGTAAGCTCATGAATTTTCAGTTGAGTAGCGGGGAGCATCATTACTTAATTGATAGTGATGGGTTTCAGCACCGTTCGGAAAAGGATTTAGATGAAATTAGTATTACACAGGATTGGTGTTTAAGCTTCACAGGTCAAGCGGGGGATCATTTTTTTGTGGTACTTCAATCTCAGGATTTAATCTTTCAACTCGCTCCACTGGATCTGGAAAATTTTATTTCGGTTATGCCTAAAGATGAGACGACCTTACGTTATCCTGCCCAGAAAAATTTTACCTTTAGGGAACAATACGGTCTAGGGTGGCGACTGTGTACTGTGATTCGAACTTCATCGCTTATTATGCCACCAAAGTCATTAAAAACAGGGTTTACCCTGACCAGACAAGCATTGGATGAGTTTGCATTACGCCTAGCACAAGATCCACAACAACACATTGCAGTGGATTATTACGAGTTTATATTAGTACAGTGATCGTTTAAGTAACGTATAAAAGGCATAAGATCATCGTATAATGCTTCACCATCCCCGTGTAATTGATGCTGATAGTGGGACAAAAGCTGAGATTTTCTTTTCATTGGTGGTGGATGAGTGTCTTTTTGTTGTAGTGCCGATTCCTTTTTAGGCTGAATATTATGAACGATTTCGATCACCTCAAAAAAGAGCAGTGGCGTGCGATTAAACGCGTGAGAAAGTTTAGCAAATTGAACCTGCTCTACGTTTTCGATCAACGATAAAAATAAGTCATAACCGTAATGATCTGCGGCAAATTCTTCATTATGATTAGGTGTATTTAGCATCTGAGCGATACGCTGATCTTCAGCGCTGTTTGGGGACAAACACCTGTTTTCAGTATGTCCGAGTAGGTGATGTGAAAGCTCATGGCAAAGAATAAACAGGGTGCAAGCAATTGAAAGATAACAGCCTATTTCTGTGAGCCGATAATCTACTTGGATAATTTTTTTAAAACGTGATGCATAGTCTTTTTTCTGCTGCACACTGTGCTGCGGATTAGCAAAATGAGCTAAGGTATCAAATAAAAAGGCTTCTAATTGATCACTTTGATGTGCAGAAGGCTTAGAGTAAACTGCCACCAAGCTGGCAATAAAAAAACAGGTAAAAAACGACACCAGATTTTCATCCAAAACAATCACACGATCTTTATTCGGAAGTGTACTGGCATAAGCATTAAGGTTTTTAATATCAATTAACGTAAAAAAAATACAATCGGTAGCAATGTCGTTAAGATCACAAGCCTGCAAAATATCATCAAAATAAGCCCGATAAATACGTTGTGGATCAGCCTCCATTTTAGCGGTATCAATACTTAAGGGAATACCCTGACGTTTCCAAAGATTCACTACATCATTAAGATCATCTAAAGTGTGGTTATTAACCGCGCTACGACCATAGATATTTTCTAAATACTGAATGAAATCAGGTGCAGTTTGTGGTGCTTCTTTAATCGCCCACATGGTTTGGTTCTCACTGTTTTTTTCTATTGAAGTCCCATTTTTTTGATTTTATTGGTAATTTCTTGGCTGAATGTGATTAATGTTTGGCTTTGTGCTTTGATATAGTCGTTATAGCTTTTTCCTGTCGTAGCGGTGGTTATAACCGATTGTTTGACAAATATTTCTTTGTTTCTTTTGAGGATACGCCAGCGCGCTTTTAAGGTGACACGTTTAGCCCGTTCACCGTCAAAACGTTCGATATTAATGCGGATTTGATAGTGGGGTTTAAAGGCAAATTTCCACGGGTATTGTTCAATACTGTCAGTTTTTAGTTGTGCTGATAAATTATCGGTAATGGCTTGTATTAGTTCTTCTTTATAAGCTCCGCCCCATTGGTGTCTTTCTGATATATTGATTTCATTGCCTTGGTGTCGGCTAACAATGTGAGGGCGATTTAATAAACGGGGAATCTGTAACGGACCAACGCCAATGCGTAAGGTGGTTTTATTATCAGCAGACGAGGGGAGTGCGGTGAGTGAGTAGAAATGGGTTTTATCACTAATGCTGGTGAGGTTGGAGCAGGCGCTGAGTGAAAATACGAAGAGGAGATGGGTATGGATCCGCGTATTAAATATCATGATTTACTTTCCAAAGATGACGGCGTTTGGTTTGCGTTGCAAGGTGTCGGCGAGTACGGAGAAAGAGTTCGAGGCTTCTCCTAAATCATTCATGAGTTGTTGTATTTTGTACTGTAAGGCAGAGTCTTCGCTGAGTGTGGTTTTCAATCCTTTATTAAGCGTGACGGTGGTGTGATTAAGGTGGTGTAAGGTGGTTCTAATATCGTGCTGTAATTTGTTTCCGACGTTGTTAACTGTTCGTAAGGTGTGGCTGGTGTCTTTTTGTAGTTTATTGCTGACATTAGAGAAGGTACGTAGTGCAATGCTACCGTCTTTTGTGAGGGTGCGAATGGCAATGCGGCTGTCTTGTTGTAACTTGTTGCTTACATTGTTTAAGGTGCGCAAGCTGTGGCTGGTGTCTTTTTGTAGTGTATTGCTAACGTTAGTGAGCGTACGTAGGGTAACGCTAGCCTCTTTTTGTAGTTTATTGCTGACATTAGTGAGGGTGCGTAGAGTGACGCGGGCATCTTTTTGTAATTTATTACTAACATTAGTAATGGTACGCAGGGCAAGGCTCCCGTCTTTTTGTAAGACACGTAAGGTTCTGCGGGTATCGTTTAACAAATGATTTATACTGTTGGCGGTGGTTTGTGCGCTGTTTAATGTTTTTACTAGCTCTCCAGAGAACCCTTTTTGTTGTAATTCTAGGGTGATTTTTCCTATATTTTCGCTAGTGGAGGCGAGTCCTTTGATGGTTTTCTTAACATCATTGGAGTTAACTAAGGCAGTAACACTGCGAATGGCCTTGTTTAATTCGTTGGTAATTTCGGTCGCATCAAAATTTAACAGTGAGGTTAAGGCATTGGTGGTTGGAAACATGGCGGGTTCTTGTGGATCAGTTGGGAGAAGGGCAAAGACTGCTTTAATCGCGTGTTGCGATAGGGGTTTTTTCGGCATGTTTAAGGCAATCAGTTGCGCCCCTGTAATCAGGCTATCCACGGTGAGTTGTGCTTTTAGACCGTTGCTGACTAAATTTTGTAGGGTGTTTTCTGCTTCGGCTCGTTGATTTTTATCTGAAAATTTATCGACGTACAGGGAGACTTTAACAAGGGTATTGAGTTGGGTGTTTTTGCGTGATTGTTTGAGTACGATGCTTTCTACTTTACCAACTTTAACGCCCCCGTATTCAATAACGGCTTCAGGTTTTAAACCGTGTAGCGAGTCATCAAAATACATGACATAAAATAGTTTATTTAAACGCTGAGTATCATCTTTTGCTTGTTTGTAAGACGAGTACAGTTTGAAACTGGTTTCACCATCCAAAGGATAGCCTAATCTATTTTTTGGTGTTTCAAAAGCAATGCCGCCAATTAATAAAGATACTAAGGATTCAACCCGTACTGAAACGCCTGATGCGTTTAAATCTAACCCCATACCGCCTGCATTCCAAAACCGAGTATTAGTTTTTATTTTTTTATCATAAGGCGCATGGACATAGAGGGAAATATCAACACTCCCGTTATGATCATTGAGTTGATAGTCTGTCACTTCACCGACGTTAATTTTATGATAATAAACGGGTGAGCCTATATTCAATGAGCCTAGACTGTCACTGTTTAAGACAATAGAGCGTCCTTTTTCATCGGTGGTGACAACAGGTGCTCTGGCTAAACCTGTGTATTGTTCCAACGCAGGACTTTTTTCTCCAGGATCAATACCAATATGCACGCCTGCAAGTAAGGTATCAAGCCCACTAATCCCTTGAAAGGTGACACGAGGGCGTTCCACCCAAAAGCGGGTTTTACTGCCTAGGTTTGCTGCCATATCAGGGAAAATTTCGGCAATGACTTTTACTTTTTTTAGATCGGGGGTGAGGCTTAATTTTTTGACGCGACCGACTGCAATATCTTTGTAACGAATAGGGGTTTTTTTAGCTTCAATGCCTGATGCTTTATCAAAGGTAATGGTGACCATTGTGCCGCGCTCATTATAATATTTGAAGACTAACCAACTACCAATTAACGCAGCGGTGAGTGGAATAACCCAAACTAAAGAGAAGCGGGGGGCGGGGTTAATACGGGCGATAGGGTATCGGTTATTTCTCATTGGTGTTGATTACATCCCATATCAAACGTGGGTCAAAAGTATGTGCAGCAAACATAGTGAGTATGACAACACTGGCGAAAGAAAGTGCGCCAAGCTCGGGGCGGATACTCGCGGTACTACCAAATTGAACTAAAGCGACCAGTAGTGCAATCACAAAAACATCCACCATTGACCAGCGTCCAATAAACTCGGTAATACGATACAAGGTAGTACGATCTTTGGGACGATAGACTAACTTGAGTTGAATACTGATTAGCAACAAAAAAAGTGTCGCCAGCTTAAAGATTGGGATAAAAATACTGGCGATAAAGATCAGTAAGGCGAGCGGCCACATGCCTTCATGCAACAAATGCATAACACCACTGAGAATCGTATCGGATTGAATTTCTCCCCAATAATTAACGCTCATAATGGGTAAAGTATTGGCGGGGATGTACAAAATAAAGGCGGCAATTAATAAAGCCCATGTTCGACTAATACTGTCGGGGTATCGAGAGTGAAGAATGGATTGGCAACAGGAACATTTTATTTTTTTATCGCCTTTCGTTACGGTGTAACCTGTATCTTGGGGTAAACGGCTTAAAGTGTGGCATAAGTGACAAGAAATCAGCTTTGATTCACGCGCTGTTTTCATTTGGATTCCCTGTTGTATTGTCGGATGCTGTTCCAAATATCATGAGGATTAAGGTAATAGTCTAATAACGTCATTGCTAAAATAAGCAAACAAAAAGCATACAATGATACCCCAAAGATTACTTCTGCAAGATCACCTAGTTTTACAACCGTTACTAAAATCGCCAACATTAAAATTTCTAACATCCCCCAAATATGGGTATGGTGTAAAAATCGAAACAGGGGAGCTGTATAATCATTAATACGGTTGGTTTTAATTTGCAGTAACACATAAACCGTGCCAAGCAGTGTTAATGCGGGAAAAATAAAGGTAGTGAATAGCATGACTAAACTGAGTAACGGACGATCCATTTCAAACAAGACCCATGCTGTAGAGAGTACCGTGCCATTTTGAGTCAGACTCAATGCTTTTAGGGTGATTAGAGGAAATAGATTAGCAATAAAAAATAAAATAAGCCCTGTAACCGCAAAGGAAAGACTGCGGTTGAGTGAGTTCTTTTGATTTTTAAGCAAGGTGGCATTACAACGAAGACAATAAGCAAACTCATTGGGCAATAAGAGAGGAATGCTTTGTAATAAATCACAATCAGGACAAGCACGGACATTTGAGGACTTGTTTTTTTGATTGTGATGTAATCTATTTCTATTCATACCCCTAGTTTGACAGATTTTTTTTATAAAATCTTTGTAACTGAAGGAGGGGTAAGATGAAGATTTTTTTATAGTAGACTGATTTATATTATTTTTAGTGATTTTGAAACGAGATTATGGGGTTATGATGTAGAGTGATATGAGAATATTTCATTGAATCTGATGGTTGACTGATTTCAATATTACATTTCCAATACGGCTATCGGATATGCTGAGGGAGGAAGCGCATGAGTGTTGTGAGTTAATGTGCTTTTTAATGTTTGGATAGTCTACGATACTATTTTTTTTGAAATGATTGATGCGAAAAACTATAACCTATTCATTATTAGCGTCAACGTGTATTTTTATTGGGCGTAATTGTTTTAAGTAGTGTAGAGGGCCTCCTTTTTCGGGGGGGAAGCCAATGACAATAATTGCAATGAGGTCAATAATTTCTTGATCACTGACTAACTCTTCTTGTAAGCAGACACGGGCCTCATTGACTATTTTTTCAATTAAACGTTTTTCAACCGCTTGGCTTTTAGTTTTCCAAGAGGGGGCGTTGAGTGTTTTATCGAATAAGGGGTGTTGCTGTTCGCCTTTTTTATAACGATAAAAACCTGAACCTGTCGATTTCCCTTTTAATCCTTGCTCATTTTTTTGCATTAAAATACTCGGCATGTCAAACCCTAAGCGATCAGCAAGTGCTTCGGAAACTTCTAAACATTCACTAATACCGATGCTGTCAATAAGGTCAAAAGGCGCGTGGCTCATACCCATTGATTGAGTTTGTTTGTCAATCGCTTGAAGACTCACCCCTGTTTGATGAATCAACATGGCTTCGGTTAAGTAAGTCATTAATAAGCGGGTACCAAGGTAGCCAGCATTGCTTTTCACTTGTATGGGTTTGAACTTTAAACGGCTGACAAATGCTCTGATGGTGGCTAAATTTTGATTGCCTTCGGGTACGCTAATCTCGGCGATAGGACTGATAAATAAGGGATGATAAGGATTAAACGCGGCAAGGCGTTGAGGGGTTTTCATCTCTTTGGATATTTCGGCTAAAGGTAAGCAGGCGGTTGTTGTTAGTAGGATGGCATTGGGTTGCGATTGTTGATCAATATCACGTAATAATGAGGCTTTGGCGTATTTATCTTCTGGGGTTGCTTCAATAATGAGGTCAGCGTGAATGAGTCCCGCATTGTCAATATCAATGACAATACGGTCTAAAATAGCGTGTTGTTTATTTGGGATGTCAGAATAGTGTTGTTTAAAGTAGCGGTGCAGCTCAGGCAATAATTTTTCAAGTGCGCTATGACGAGAATCATAAATACTGACAAGAAAACCTTGCTCGGCACAACGTCGAACAAGGTAGCGTCCCATAATACCACATCCGATAATATGAACGGATAACGTGGCTGAGTTGATGCTTGGGATATCCTGATCAAGTTGTTGGTAGCGCTTGCATAACGCTAAGTGGCGTTGGGTTTCTTCAGAGATTAATAATTGTGTGGCGCAGGTTGCTTCGTGATGGCGTGCATCACTATTGGTGTTAAATATTTTCCACGTTTCAATAATCGTATTAATTGCAATTTTTGTGCCCTTATTTATTGTGGTTTGAGTGTATTTTTTTAGGACAGCGCGTGCTTTTAGCGGGCGAGGTGATAGGGAAAAGTGTTTCCAATGTTTTCGGGCTGTTGGTTTTTCAGCGGTATTTTTCTTGACCTGTGAAATTAAATATTCAGCGACTTTATGGGTTTTATGTAAAGGAACAATATAGTCAATTAAGCCAATATTAAGTGCTTCTGATGCGGAATAATGAGGCTGTGTTATCACCTCAATCGCCGTGGATAAACCATAGGCGGTAATTAAGTGGCTGATGCCACCAAAACCCGAGTAGTGTCCTTGTTGAATGTCATTATAAGCAAATTGTAGTTGGGTATTGTCATGGCTGACGCGGTAGTCACAGCAAAAGGCGATTTCTAAACCGCTATTGCGACAATGACCATTAATTAAGGCAACGGTAGTGCAGTCGAGCTGTTTGATATTCTCGCAAAGTTCATTGCCTAAGCTGGTGTAGACTTCGGCTTTTTGTTCGGTATTTAAATTTAATAAAATATCAAGATCAGTGCCAATAATAAAATCAGCAGGTTTTGCGGATGAAATGACTAGCCCATTAAAGCCATTGCCTTTAATGCTGGAAATAACTTCGTTTAATTCGTGTAGTAAGCTTGGTGTTAACGCATTGTGTTCATTATCTTTAGAGTCGATACTCAACCAAATAATATCATTTTTAGTGCGGAGGATGCTGACGTGTTTAAGACTGCTCATGTGTTAAGCCCCTCTGCTTCAGCTGTTTTGGTTTCCTGTTGATTAGGTCTTGCTCGAAGCAGTAGGGCGCTTTGTTGTCTGCTAGAAAACCCAAAGTGACAGACACCATACGGTGCTTGGTGACGTTGTAAAATGGAGGCTAATTGTAAAATACAGCGTAAATTATTAGCAGTGTTCGGACGACCTAAGGCTAACGAACCACCATCAATATTAACAGTATTGAGGGTTTGGAATGCTTCAATGGTATCAAGCTGTGGTTTCTTTTCTAAGGCTAATATTTCGGCGGCAGATGTCTCATCCCACTCCCAATAATTAATCTCACTTGCTTCAGGTTGTTTATCTTTTAGCAGTGTTTCAACGGCCCTGTCATTATTACTCCAAACAGGTGCTGATAATTCGGCAAGCGGTGTTAATTGGTATTGATCAAGAGTGGCTTGGTTTGCTAAGAGCAAGACACATGCACCGTCAGTGGCTTGTGTCATGCTGGTTTTTGTAATGACACCTGTGGGTGGGATGCCTGTTTTTAGGGGTTGTTTTAATTGATCTTCACTGTGAATGATATCCTCATCACGATGAAGGCTTGTGCCATCAGGATAGAATAAAGGCACAACGTTTTTAATGAAACTGTTACGTTGTGCATATTTTAGACGACGTTGACTGAGTTTAACGTATTCGCTCATCGCTTCAGTGGAAAGGGAGAAATGACTGGCTATTTTTTCTGCTATTTCTCGTTGTTGAAGACGTTGTTGTTGATTGCTATCCGTGTGATGAATTACGTGTGGGTTGTATAGTGTACTTAACGTGCCCAATTTTTTGAATAACCCTGATGTACTTTGCCACTTTCTAACCCATTGAGATAATTCGGGGGTTAAAGCAACGGCTTTACTTTCAAAGACTTCAATCCCACCGATTAAGATTAAGGCTTTTTGTTGAAAGGCGATTTGTTGGTGAGCGTATTCGAAAGCTTGTAAGCCACAATTTTCACCTGAAGAAAAGGTATGAGCATTCAATGTATTTTTACAGTGCAATCGTTTCGATAGGTGTTGGGCTAAATCATTATTATCAGAAGGAGTACTGCTGGCAATGACAACATCATCTAATTGAACCGCAGAGAAAGGTTGTTTCAACAGTAAATTTTTTGCGGCAAGTAAGCCTAAATCAAGTTTTGAGTAAGATCGGGTGCTATTTGTTGACTGTCGAAGGTGTTGACCAAAAGGTGTTCGTGCTCCATCAATAAGATAGACTTTTTGAGGGTGAAACTTAGCCATAATATAGTAAAGCCGCAGCTGGGAGATAGTGCTTAGTATACGCGATTATTTCTTGTATTTAGATCATTAAAGCAGATAAAGCGACGCTCTGAGCATTTTCTAATGAAAAAAAGGGTAATTCAATAATTTCTCCCGTGCCATCTGCCTTGTAGTAACTGATGGGTCGCTCTCAAAGGTTGCCTTGTTTGAATTGTTTTCAGTTGGGTTGAGAGCGATTTATTGGAAGTAAAATATTGTCAGGTTTTCCCAATTATAAGCTAAGTTTTATTAACTTGTTTCATTTGAGGGGGGTTTAAATCAGTCAACTCTATTTCTAGTGGGGAGTCCTTGACCGTATCATCAGCTTTTTGTTTTGGGCTTTCTAATTCATTATAGGTTTTATTTAAACCAACGAGTCCTTCAATAATTTCTTTTTTATCAGGACCTGGTAGGTCAGCGATAGATTCAAGTACTTTGATACGGGTTTCTTGCATGGACTCTTGTTGTTTCAATGCCAGTAGTCTTTCGTGTTCTAATTTTACTAACTCTTTTTTACGGTGAATATTATGTGAGGAGATAAAATAATAAGAGAGGCTAATGGTAAGAATTAATGCGGTAAAAACAACAATGGTATTCAATGCCGACTGTTGTTGTGCCTCATTTTGTTGCGACATGAGTGCTTGTTCATGTGTTAGGTTCATGCGTTGTTTATCTTTTTCGAAAGCCAATAACTTATCGGTCATACCTGATTCGTATTGTTTTTCTTTATCAAACTTACTCATTTCTTGTTGTTTCAATAAATAAGCTTGCTGTAGTTCCTGCTGTTTTAATTTTGAGTTGTTATTGAACACATCTTTTTGCATTTCTTTTTCATGCAACATGCGTTGTTGATCGGTCAGGTTTTGGTACTCCATTCGTTGTAGCTCAATTTTTTGTTGGTAGCTGAGTTCTGTTTCCTTTCCTTTATTGGTTAATTGCCCTTGAATATATTTGAGTTTCAAATCTTGCTGACTTGCACCAGGTAGCGCAAAGGGTGTGCTGACCATATTGCCATTAGCTGAAGATTGAGTATTCGCTGTTTGCCTATTTTCAGGTGAATTCGCTTGTTTATCGGTTATTGTCGCAAAAGACAGTAAAATGACAAACATAGCGATAACGAGTATCACCAACATTCCCATTACACGCATGAATAGTTGCTTCGTCTGATAAAACTGAACAATCCCTACCGAAACAAAAACTTAAAGGGGGGGGGCGTAGGTGTATTGTTCAAGTCTATGTTAATTAAAAGAAATCCGTTTGCTCTTTTATTATGGTAGATGCTGTTGGAATAATCAACAGTACAGCCTAAAAAACAGTCCCTTCTTAGGTCTTCATTTTCTACCATTAAACGACCGTGAAGCCGCTATTTTACTCTGTTTAACTAAAAAACTCTGATGTATTTTAATAGGTTATTTCACTAGGAGGTTGTCCTAGACTCTAGATTAAAGAGGGTGAATAGTAATAGGGAAGTGTATTAAATTATTTTTAATTTAAAATTACAATACAGGTTCCTTAGGCCTTAATCTGACGCGCTTTTAGCGTATCAGCGGTCTTTTGTCAGTGATTACTCTCCTGTGTAAGCGATAGCGGATGTTGAAAGAAGTTGTTGTAGTTTACGGTTATCTATGGGGCTTAGTTGCAAACTTCTTGTTTTATCAACGTCAAATAGATCACGAATATAGTAGTGTGTTTTATTGTTGATCGTTTTTGTCTTGTTATGGTCTCTTTTACTTTCTACTTCTATCTTTAAGAGTAGTATAGGTTGGTTGATTTGTTGTGTTAAATCAGCATCTGATTCTGTTGGTTTGTGGATTGTTATACGATAAAGCCCCGATGGGAAGTTAGAATTATCTGAGGAAAGAATAGGAAAAACAGCTAACAAACTATTGGTTTTGTTGTAAAGGTAGAGGGTATTACTGCTTTTATCAATGAGTAGAATATTAGCTTTAGCTTCGGTAGCAAGGTTTTTGCGTATTTTTTTTAGTAATGAAGTGTAGTTTCCTTGAATAGCGTATTGTCCTAACAGAAATTTTTTAGCTTCGGTGTTGAATATTTTAATAGGGTTTGATTTTGGTTCTTGAATTGCTCGAGTGGGAATAATATCACTCTCTGTCTTTTTGGGTTGGTCTTTAAATTCATCGGCATCAATAGAGTTTCCTGGTGCAGTGGGTTGGATTATTTTTTTTATAATGGGTTGTGATTTTTTCTTAATGTCAGGCATTATCGGCTGTTTTTGGGATGTTTCTTCATCAGGTAATCGCTTGATTGGCTCTTCTGATACGATTTGAATCAAGGGGGGCTGATTATTTTTCTCTTTTTCGATGGTTGCGAGTCCTTTAATGCCTTCTGGAACATAAGCATTGATGTATTCATCAAGCCAGTAATCATCTTTATTTTTAAACGGACCTGTAATTTCCCATTGCTTATTTTTTTTGCTGAGTTTGACATAACCATAAAAATAATTTTTTTGCTCACCCACAAAAGCATCCAGTTCTAGTAGTAAAACGGCATGGTTATGATCACTCCGTTCGGTCTTAAGGGTGTGAATATAAGTTTTGGTGATTTTTTCACAACGTGACAGTGAGTAATCGGGACGTAGCCTAAGTGCAGCGGCACATTGGTTTTTTGAGATCAATTTGTAAAATAAGCGAAGCGTTCCATCGGGTGTTTCTGTTGCCGTACTGGCTGTGGCAAAGCATAAAATAAAGGAGAAAAAGACGAAACGGAAGGGCGGCGTTTTAATTAGGGAAGATAAGGTCTTTGGATACACTTTTTTGCTCACTCCTTCGTGGTTTGGTACGTTAATTATTAATTATCTCGGATCACAACAGGGTCGTTCTCCGAGACGGCAGATGACTATTATTGTTTAATCATTCATGCTTGTACGACAAGCACCATACCATTGTGAAAATTGAGCATTATGTGATTTTGCTAGATCAACAATACCCAATGCTTCGCTGGAACGTAATACGCCAAAAACACTGCAATCAACGAGGTCTGCTTGTTCATTACCAAAGAAGGCTTTACCTGCTAATCCGTGATCAACCCAATGATCAATGGCATTAAGAAACTCTTTTTCGGGGTTCTCAATGTTATATTTTGCTTTCATCTTTGTGGCGACACGGGGCATGACGAATGATCCCATGAGGCGAATTATTTTTCCCTTAAACCAGTTAAACTGTCCATCCTTTATAATGTGTGCAAAGTTACGGAATGAGGTGCTGAAATTAGGGTGAATCAAAGGGGGTAAATAATGCACAAGGGTATGATCAATCCATTTTGTCCATTGTTGTGTATCGTTATTGACCTTTAATTGACTGTAGTGTTCATTGATATAGTCAATAATCTGAGCTGACTCCACAATAGTTTTTTCATCATCGCGTAATACAGGGACTTTTTTATGATCAGTAAAGTGAAGCTCAGGTGTTCCAAAGGGGGTGACTTCTATAGTTTGATAAGGTTGCTTGGTGTGGTTAAGTAATGCTCTAACCTTGCAACAGAAGGGACAAGAGCTGAATTGATAAAGTGTCAACATAGTTTGGGGGGAGTCCAATATAAAAGTAAATGATAATGGCTTATATTAAAAGGTATCAAGTGCTATTTGATCACTTGTTAAATTTTTTCTGCTCAACTTTTAATGATTTGAGTGCAGAATTTATGTGTTTTTGTGCCGAAAAAGCATGATCGAAGAGACCAATGACCATCCCTTTTTTATTGATAATATAAGTTACTCGCCCAGATATAAATCCAAAAAGATCCTTGGGCACGGCGAATAATGTTTCAATCTTTTTATCAGGGTCACTCAAAAGTATAAAGGGGAGTTGATGATGTTGTGCAAATTGGTGATGACTTGATTCACTGTCTGAACTAATGCCAATAATAACGCTATCTAACGCTAAAAATTCAGGATAAACATCTCTAAACCCTTGTGCTTCTGCGGTACAAATAGACGTTTCATCTTTGGGGTAAAAATAAATCACAATATTTTTTTTACCTATAAATTGATCAATTGAGATAGCTTTTCCATTTTGGTCATTGAGTGTGAACGAAGGGAGTTTATCCCCTAATTTAACAGCCATTGAAGTACCCTTATTAGCTTGTTTTAAGATGTCAGAAATATTCTATCTTTTTTTATTCCGTTTTCTACGCGTCTTCAGCGTTTTTGTAGCGTCTTTTTCAGCAACACGTTGTTTGGTTTGTTTTATTTCATCCGCCATCATGGCAGGGGTTTCTAAGCTTATTTTACCTAAGGCACCGCTACGTAGTTCTGTGAGTAAAATTTTGGAGGCTTTGACTAAATCAACCACCCCGCCAGAGCGTAAACAGCCGCGCTTTTTACCTAACGCTTCAAGCAGTTCAAGTTCACTCTTTGGTGTCTCGCTTAATTGAAAACGTTCTCTTAATAAATGAGGATAAGTATTTAGTAAATATTCGGCGGTAAAGAAACCCACATCATCAATCTCAATCGCGGTGTCTTTAATTGCACCTGTTGCCGCAAGGCGATAACCACTGTTTATATTTTCTATATTTCCCCACAACATACCTGGGGTATCAAGCAGTAAGATATTATGGTTTTTTAAGGCAATCCGTTGTTGGTGTTTTGTAACAGCGGGTTCATTCCCTGTCTTGGCAATAACTCTACCCACGAGAATATTGATTAACGTCGATTTACCAACATTAGGAATACCAATAATGACGGCATTAAGTGGTCTGTCAGTTTCCCTTCGATTAGTAACCATTTTATGACACAAGTGGGTTAACTGATGTATTTTATCAGGCTGAGACATATTAACGGCTAAGGTCTTGATCCCTTTTTGTTGATCAAGATAATTTTGCCATTGCTGTGTTTGTTGAGCATCGGCTAAATCATTTTTATTTAATATTTTTATACACGGCTTATCACCACGAATCGAAGCCAACATGGGGTTTTGGCTACTAAACGGGATCCGTGCATCGAGGACTTCAATAATAAGGTCAACCCTTGGGATGATTTCTTTTAATGCTTTGCTGGCCTTGTGCATATGACCAGGATACCACTGTATTTGCATAATATTGTTTCAATTTGTTTTTAGGCTAGGGTGATTAGAAAAATAACCCCACAGTTTCTCTTGTTTTTAACCATCAGTTAAATGATCAATAGTGCTTAAAATATCTATTCAGAGCGAGAAAACAGGCACTATGATGTTCTGTGGTTTCTATTCATCTTTGGTTAAAAATATTCTGCTAGAATCGAAATAAAGGACACATTAATACAGGATTAAAATGATCTAAAACTCCCCACTCCTCTCGATTAAATAAAAGTACAAACCATGACTGCTCTGACTTCTAACGACATTACCGTATCGCATAATAACACGACATCGCCGCTTAACGTTGCTTTAGTCGGTGTCACCCTCATTCAGCAAATGTTACTGGAATTCTACTTTGCAACACCAGAAGGGGTGCAAAAATATACGCTTGTATTGGCTAATGACGCAGAGGCCTATATCACCAATTTTGATGAAGAAAATGCAGCTGAAGCATGGCAAAACTTGCATCGTGATGAAAATAAACCAACGCTTGTGCTTTCTGATCACAATGAAATCAAAGGTCATTACCTTTACCTAATGACCCCCCTTACGCCTCAAGGTTTATTTGAAGCAGGGTGTACTTTAAAACAATTTTCGATAAGATCATCAGACAAAGATCAGTTAATACCTGCTTCTACTCCCTTATTTGCTGAAAAAAACAGTACGAAAGGTTCTAATTTAGAACAAGTTGAGTTTATTTCGCTGCCAGATGAAGTAGTTGTAGATTCACTAAAATCAATGACAGAAGATGTTTTAAACCCAAACAATGTTGTGAATGATGTTAGTGATGATTTAATTAGTTTCGATGACCTCATTGATTCTTCGAGTTCAACACCGCCATTTGAAGATGAACTTGATTATCAATCCATAGAAGATATGGCGTTGGAAGAAATTCGAGTGGCTGAGAAAGATAAGTCAGCTGAAAAATCAAGACTAGCAGAAGCAGTAAGATTG
>JAGLBW010000032.1 GCA_023146545.1 Cocleimonas sp. | reverse complement strand
AGACGAAGCAAGATTGGCTGAGGAAATAAGGAAAGCTAAAGAAGCTGATGCTAGAGTGGAAGCAGAAGCATTAGCCGCCGCAGAGATTAAAGCAATTAAAGATGCGGCAGCACAAAAGGTGGCCGATGAGTTAGCTTTTAATAGCTTATCATTGGGTGGTGAAACCGACCCGAATGCTTTTGATGGCTTAGATAATTTAGATGATTTATTGGGTGATTTAAGCTTCGATGATCAACTTTTTGAGGGTGTTGACGATAATAATCTATCCGCTGATATACCTCATTTTGAAGACAATATGGAAAAGTTACAAGAGGTTGATGATTTTGGTCTACTTGATGAACTATCTTTGGATGCGTTTGATAATAATATGTTACCCCAAACGGCTAAAGATGATCTTTCAATCGCTTCACTTGATGAGTTATCGGATGCACTCATTGATGATGAACCCATTAGCTTGACGGTTGAGGAAACGGTTTCATCAGAAGAAGCAGAGAGTGAAATTAGCTCCTCTGATGATTTGCAGCAATTCTTAGATGAACTAGGTGATAAACAATCTCGAAAAGAACTTGAAAAAGCTTCAAATATCAAAGTGTCGGATGCTGCCGAAGAAAAAAAGCGGGAAGAACATCGTTGGGGGTTATTGTGTGGTGAGGCAGAGGACAGTTTGTACGATAAAAAAGGAACACTGCCTGCTTTTGATTTAAGTGGTACCTTAATTCCTTATATCAAGGACACCATTGCCTTTACTGAGCGTGCAGATTACTGGATGGAAGTTGCTTATAACCCATTGTCAATTATTATTGACCCCGAAGCAAAATTGATCCGTTGTAATCTGTCCATTGATGATCCTTTGTTTATTCAAATGTGTCGTGGAAAAATACACGATGAGTTAGTTGAACTATTAGAAGTTAATGAACAGCATATTGAAGATCTTCGAAATGAAAGCAGTCACGTCACGCAGTTTTGTTACAGCTTTAAGGCCTTTCTTTGGTCTGTTAGTTTGCTCTCATCACATGGCGAATTAGCGGCAGATGTTAATCCTAATGAAAAGATAAGAATCAATGATTGGCTGACGTTAAAAGAGGTGGAACGTTTTCCTTATATTTGGCAAATTGCGGCGGTATTTAATCAGCACCATGCCAGCTTAAATCAAGCCGCTTCTTGGTTGAATTTACCTAAACGCTATGTTTATGCCTTTTATAATGGTGTTTCTACCTTGGAAATGGTGGTTAAAACATCTAAAGAAACAGAAGAAGGCATTCGTGAAGTTAAAGGAAAAGAAAAAACTGAGGGTGGTTTTATGAAGTTGTTTGGACACTAATGAGAGATCGTGTTTAAAAAGATGACATCACGTGAGAGAACATACCGACGTTACAAATAAAAGGTGTCTTCCGCATCGCCTGCTAATACAAACCTTTTCTTATCAATGCAGTTGTCGTTGGCGAACAACTTCATATAAACAGACACCTGTGGCAACAGAAACATTTAAACTGGATACTTTTCCTGCCATTGGTATAGAAATTAAATAATCACAATGTGCTTCGGTTAAACGACGTAACCCTTTACCTTCTGCGCCCATAACAAGGGCGGTTGGTGTTTTGTAATCCCCTGTATACACATCTTGAGTGGCTTTATCGCTTGTTCCTGTTACCCAAATTCCTGCATTTTTTAATAGATCAATGGTGCGTACTAGATTCGTGACTTGTACAAACGGGATGGTTTCTGCCGCACCCGATGCTACTTTTCGCGCGGTGGGTGTTAGGCTGACTGCTTTGTCTTTTGGTGCAATGACAGCATGAACACCTGCACCTTCTGCGGTACGCAAACAAGCGCCTAAATTATGAGGATCAGTCACGCCATCGAGAATTAAGAGTAAAGCAGGTTCTTCTAATGCACTCAGCAGATCAAACAGCTCATTATCATCCCATGATTTAGGGGCATTATACTCAGCAACAACCCCTTGATGTTTTCGGGTTTTCGCTATTTTATCCAGTTGTTGCTGGCTCACCTTGTGAATCATTAGCCCTTTCTTTTGCGCTTTTTGTGTCAGTTGTTCTACACGTTGATTGCGTTTCGCGACTGAAATCCAAATTTGGATTACATTTTCCACATCACTGTCGAGGGCGCTTTGCACTGCATGAATGCCATTGAGCAATGTTTTCATGATTTAGGTTTCTTTTTTCTCGGCTTTCTTTTTGATGACTTTGAAGGCTTCTTCTTAAAAGGTTTCTTTTTAGGCTTTTTCTCTATTTTAGGTAAGGCAAAATCAATCTTACGTTCATCTAAATCAACCCGAGCGACAACCACTTCAATTGCATCGCCCAATTTGTAAGTGTTACCGCTATTTTCACCCGTTAGCCGATGATGCTGGGCATCAAAATGGTAGTAATCACTGTTGAGTGCGGTGACATGCACTAAGCCTTCAACATAGACTTCATTTAGCTCGACAAATAAACCAAAACCTGTCACGCCAGAAATGACACCGTGGAAGGTATCACCGATTTTATCCAGCATATATTCTGCTTTTAACCAAGCTATCACATCACGCGATGCATCATCCGCACGGCGTTCATTGGTGGAGCAATGTTCTCCTAATGCCTTCATGTCCGAATAACCATAAGCGTAATGCGTCGTGGCTTTTTCTTGAATAATATGGCGAATAGCGCGGTGTACTAATAGGTCAGGGTAACGACGAATGGGAGAAGTAAAGTGAGCATAGTCACCTTGGGCTAGACCAAAATGACAGGCTTTCTCTGGTTTTTCAAGGTTAACGGGAGCATATACTGCACGTGATAAGGAGCGTAATAGTACAGTTTGGATTAAGTGAGCATCCGCTCGACCTTTAACATAGGCTAATAAATTAGCATAGTCTTTTGATTTTGGCTGGTCGCCCCCTTTTAAGGTTAAGCCTAACCCTTTTAAAAATTCATGTACCTTTTCGAGGCTTTCTTTATCAGGCCCTTCATGAATACGGTGCAAAGCGGGTATTTTGTGTTGCTTTAAGAAGCGAGCGGAGCAGACATTCGCGGCAATCATGCATTCTTCGATAATTTTATGGGCATCATTGCGCTCAGTCGGTAAAATATTTTCAATTTTACGTGCTTTACCAAAGATAATACGGGTTTCGCTGGTTTCAAAATCCATTGAACCCCGTTTAATCCGTGCTTTACGAAAGGCATGGTAGAGGGAGTAAAGGTCATCAAGGTGATGCACAATAGCGTGGTGTTCATCGCGTAAGGTGGCATCATGATCGACAACAATAGCCGCCATTTTGTCATAAGTTAAGCGAGCATGGGAACGCATAACCCCTTGAAGAAATTCATACTCTAATACTTCACCCTGTGAGCTGATTAAACTGGAGCAGACCATGCACAGACGATCAACATCAGGGTTCAAAGAGCAAAGCCCATTAGAGATAGCTTCGGGTAACATGGGAATAACTTCTGCGGGAAAATAAACCGAGGTCGAACGATTCCATGCTTCTTTATCAAGTTCACTCCCAATCGGGACGTAGTGTGATACATCGGCAATAGCAACGACTAAACGCCAGTTTTTACCTTCTCGTTGGCAGAACACAGCATCATCAAAATCACGAGAATCATCGCCATCAATGGTGACCAGTGGAACGTGACGAAAATCATGACGTGGGGCTTTATCGTCTTTTTTGACAGTTTCGCCTAGTTTATTCGTTTCAGTAAGGGCTGCTTCTGGCCATACGTGTGGAAGATCATAAGTGCGTAAGGCAATATCAATCTCCATGCCCGGTGCCATATGATCACCCAGAATTTCAACAATTTTACCAACCGCTTGGTGGCGTATTGTAGGGTATTCAATAATGGCAACCATAACAATCTGTCCGTCTTTTGCGGATAGGTTGTTTTCTTCAGAGACGACAATATCTTGTGTAATGCGAGAATTATCAGGTTGTACAAAACCAATCCCTTCGCCGCCGAAATAACGTCCAACGACTTGTTCAGTATTGTGTTCTAATACTTCAACAATCGCACCTTCTTTGCGCCCACGACGGTCAATTTCTTTCACCATCGCTAATACTTTATCCCCATGGATGACCTTACGCATTTGTTTGCCGTGTAAGAATAAGTCATCACCCCCTTCATCAGGAATCAAAAAGCCAAAGCCATCGGGATGCCCTGAGATGTACCCTGAGATTAAGTCTGATTTCTGTACAGGAACATACTCTCGGTTGCGATTAAAGATGACTTGTCCATCACGTTCCATTGCACGCAAACGATATTTCATGGGGTCAAGATCAGCTGCATCGGTTAAGGCTAACTCATTGGCTAAATCTCTAAATCCCATTGGCTTTGGACTATTCGCCAATATTTCAAGCATTAGCTCTCTACTGGGAATAGGGCGGCCATATTTTTCTTCTTCACGTTTTTGGTAAGGGTCTATGTATTTCTTCAAAATATTAAATTATCTTTGTCTTGTTATATGAAAGCACCATTCTACTCTATTCAGTCACGTTAAAACACAATTGCATTTAATCAGTAACAGCTTATCACTCATCTGCGGTTAATGATTTTATGCCTTTGTGTGGTAAAAAGATGCCACAGCCTAATTGTCTTGCTTTGCCTAATCCGATTTGTTGAATTTTAATCGAAGGCTCGGTATCTAAATCTGCAATCATCAGGTGACGGGTATATAAATTACCATTGGGTGTTTTAATACGATGATCTTTGCCGCTCATCATCTTTTTTACGGTGATGCCTGTGAGTTGTTTTATTTCTTCTGCATTACGTATTAAAAATTCATCTTCGGTTTCATCGTTGTGGCTGAGTATATGGCGCGAGAAGACGATGCTGGTATTGGTGAGTTTTTTGATTTTACTTTTACCAAAGCTCAAAGGAATACCTGCAATGCTGAGTGTTTTGTTGCTCAGTTGTTTTGCATCCTCAATATGCTCTTCGGGAATGCGTAGGTAGAGGCGAGTGCGACGTGAAGGGTACAGTACTGCATTTTCGCCATCAGGACGGATCCAGCCATTATTGCTTTCAGCAACATAGAGGTGATGAATGCCTGCGGTTTTACATGTTTTAAACCAAGGTAGGGCTTGGTGTATTTGTCCGCGTAATTCCCAAGCGTTATCAATAGGCAGTTGTTTGCAGATAATATTAAAGCTAATGTCGATAATATCTTCGGGAGCTTGATAGGGAAGGGTTTTGTCTTCGTCTTCTTGCCAGAACATAAGGGACTCCTAGCGGGCTGATTCAAAAGCGAGGTTAAGCTGTTCATGCCAATCTTGAGGGCGGTCATCATAACTTGGTGGTTCTATATCCACTTGAAAGAATAATTCCCCTGTTTCTACCGCATAGGTTTGAAGGGTTTGTTTAAGCTCATCAAAATTGGAAATATCATCACCACTTTGAAGCAGGATTGCGCTGAGTAATAACATATTATTTCGTTCTCGTTAAAATGAAGGTAAGAGGTGTGGTTTTGCTTTTTCTTTCTGATTCATAATTTATTGGGGGATTATTGATGGGGTAATAAAAGTTATGGCAGTGCGATTCGATCTAAATAACGTCCTCGATATAACAGTCGCTGTTTTTGTGGGTTGTCGCTGTCTTTAAAGGCTGTTCTGCAATGTAATACATTATTACACAGTACGCCTTCATGAGCTTGCATGGTGTGGCGCAATATATAAGGTGAGCCGTTATCCCATAATGATTTTAAAAAGGCGACCGCTTCTTGTGTGGGGCTGTTGTTACGCCATTGAATGTTTCTAGTCCGTGCAGAGTAACGCATGTGTAAATTCCCTGTGGGATGAAGGGAAAATACAGCCCCTGTTTGTGTGGCGCGTATTATTTTACCGTTTAGGATATTGGCAGGTATAGTCATAGCCTTCGGGTGCATAAAGGCTTTAATGTAATCAGGATTTTCATCACGTAATAAAATATAAGCAATATCAGGGTCAAGTAACAAGCTTTCTCCACCTGAGCTAGCGTGTTGTTCAAAATGTAGCAACATCCCATTGATTTGGTTGTCGGCTGTGTTGTAGTAACCATCGGTATGCCAGCTTAGGCGTTTGTTGGAGTAGGGGATATATTGATGTTGCCCTTTGTGTTGACAGACTTTAATTGAGGTGAGTTTGTCATCATCAGCACAGATGTTTTTATCAATACGTTGTAGCCCAACGTGCTGTGCTAATTGGTGTACTTTCGCCTTGTTAATAGCGTCATCACTATCGGGTTGAGTGAAGCGATAAAAAGCCATATTGTAACGGCTGGCTTGGATTAATAATGCACGAGTTTGGAGAGGATCAAGTTGGGAAATATTATCAATCTCAATCTCAATCATTAAAGCGGCAATATCAGGGATAAACTGGTCAAGTTTGGTGGCTCGCCAGTGTTGATAGGCTGTGTGATTCGATAGAACGAAGGGGGAATGTGAAGTAATCATAAGTTTGATTAAAAAAATTCAAGATTAATATATATGGATATTCTACTATGCCATATTTGCACTGTGGGTTTTGTAGTAATTTATCGACTACCTCTTTAGAGGTAGGTGAATATAGGGGCAACACCCCATGGGTGGGATTCATTCTGTTGGAGGATAGGCATACACTGTTCAACTATCTCGCGATGTTGCGATTTTTAAGTATTTGATGGGTTGAGTGTTCTTTGTTCAGATAACACTTGATCACTCAATCCATAAAGTATCAATTTTTAGGAGGCATGCATGGCTGACATGAAAAAGTACCCAACGCCAATGTTGGATATCTTGGAAGAGGGCGAATGGCCAAGTTTTATTACAGGTTTTAAGAACCTAAGAGACAATCATCCAGACGATCGTATCCGTAATGTAATTAATGGTCTAATGGGTCAGTTAGAGCATTCTTACGAAACTAAAATGGGGTATTGGAAAGGTGGAACAATCTCTGTCTTTGGATACGGCGGTGGTATTATTCCTCGCTTCTCTGAAGTTGGCGATGCTTTCCCAGAGTCAAAAGAATTCCACACCTTACGTGTTCAGCCTCCTGCAGGTAACTTCTACGATACAGGAATGCTACGTCAACTGGCAAACAGTTGGGAAAAGTTTGGCTCAGGCTTGCAAACCTTCCACGGTCAGACGGGTAACATTATGTTTATCGGTTCTAACTCTGCAAACTTCCAACCGTTTTTTGATGAAATCAATGATTACGGATGGGACTTAGGTGGAGCAGGGCCTTGTGTTCGTACGGGTATGTCTTGTATTGGTGGCGCACGTTGTGAGCAATCTAACTGTAATGAGCAAGCGATTCATCGTCATTTGCAAAATAACTTTACAGATGATGTTCATCGTCCTGCATTACCTTATAAGTTTAAGTTTAAGATCTCTGGTTGTCCTAACGACTGTCAAAATGCGATTGAGCGTGCTGACTTTGCCGTTATCGGAACATGGAGAGATCATAAGAAGATAGATCAAGAGACATGGAAAGCGTTTGTTGAAGACAAAGGACGCGACTATGTGATGGATAACGTGATTTCACGTTGTACCTCTAGCAGTTTATCACTTGCTGATGATAATTCATTAGTTGCTGATGAGTCTAACTGTGTCCGTTCAATGCACTGTATGAATGTTGTGCCTAAGGCCATTAGCCCCGGTGATGATAAAGGCGTTACGATCCTAATGGGTGGTAAGCGTACCTTGAAAATTGGCGATCTCATGGGTATCGTTATTGTTCCGTTTATGAAGCTTGAAACGGAAGATGATTACGAGACAATCGTTGAATTAGCAGAAGAAGTCATCGACTTTTGGGCTGAGAACGGTCTTGAACATGAGCGTTGTGGTGAGATGATTGAGCGGATTGGCTTAGTTAACTTCCTCGAAGGCATCGGTGTTGATCCTGATCCAAACATGATTCACCAGCCACGTAACGTGTCTTACTTCCGTTCTGATGGATGGGATGAGGCGGCTGAAGAGTGGTTCAACCGTAAGCGTGAAGAGAAGATGGCTGGCTAATTCCTTTGGGAATAGTTGTTCGTTAAATAGTTTTTACGGGAGGGATTTATCGCTCTCGTTGTTAAAAAAGTTTTAAGGAGACAAATATGGCAGCCCCAAAAATGCGCGAGCCTATTGAGTCAGGATGTCCTGATGGATTTCAGTATATGCATCCGACAATGCGTCGTAACTACGGAACATGGGATTATCATGAAGACGTACAGCCTGGCGTTATGGTTCACGTTGCAAAATACGGCGACGACAAAGTTTGGACAGTAAAAGCAGGAACTCAACGTATCCTTGACGTGTTTACTTTGCGTGAGTTAATGGATATCGGTGACGAGTTTGGTGATGGTTTTGTTCAGTTCACCATCCGTTCTAATATCCAATATTTTGTTGATAGAGAAGAAAAAGTAGCTCCTTTAGTCGAAGCATTGGAAGCTGCGGGCTACCCTGTCGGTGGAACCCGTAACTCTGTTGCGTCAATTTCTCATACTCAAGGTTGGTTGCACTGTGATATTCCTGGAACGGATGCTTCTGGTGTGGTTAAAGCGATGATGGATGAGCTTATGCCGTATTGGAGAGGCTGGGATATGCCTAACCGTGTTCATCTAACAACTTCTTGTTGTCAGATTAACTGTGGTG
>JAGLBW010000031.1 GCA_023146545.1 Cocleimonas sp. | reverse complement strand
TATCGTTTGGAAAGTTATTAACCCCTCGTTCCTTAGTTTAAGGCTTATCGTGAGAGAATCGGAGTAGATATCTCCGATCTCTTTCATGAGTTTATATTTATTATTTGTTATTTCAGTTAATGCATGTGAATTCATAAAAGAGATGAATTTCAGGAGTTAGAAGTGTTCTTGGCTTATATTTATGGCGGGCTTTTTTGGGCAGCCACCTTAGTTTTAGTGCTTGGTATCGCCTTTAAAGTACGGCTTTATTGGAAAACCCCCGCGCCTTTGAAAATTCCGACGACCCCCGCCCCTTTAACGCAAGGTGGTGTGTTTCTTCGAATGTTTAAAGAAGTGGCATTATTTTTTAGTTTATTCCGTGCGGATAAATTGTTATGGCTTTTGGGTATTCTCTTTCACTATGCGCTTGCCCTCATTATATTACGTCATTTTCGTTATTTCCAAGACCCCACTTGGTTTGTCATTGATATCATTCAACCCTTTGGTAAGTATGCGGGTTTCTTAATGGTATTTGCTTTATTGGGCTTGTTAGCACGGCGTATCTTTATTGATCGAGTGCGTTATATTAGTGCGCCTTCTGATCGTGCGATGCTGGGTCTTCTGATTTTAATTGGTGTATCAGGATTGATGATGAAATTTGTTAACCACACGGATATTTTGATGGTTAAACAGTTCTTTATTGGTCTACGAACCTTTGAGTTCCACCCGTTACCCGCTGACCCCATTTTACTAATTCATCTCACGCTGGTTGCCACTTTAATGTTGATTTTCCCCATCAGCAAATTACTGCATGCGCCAGGGGTATTCTTTAGTCCAACCCGTAATCAGGTTGATAACCCAAGAGAAAAACGTCATCTTGCGCCTTGGGCGGCCGAGTTAGAGAAGCAAGATAAACTGTATTTGCACGAATTGAAGAAATAAGGGCGATAGTTATGGCAGATTATGAAATTCCATCAATCAGCGGTGAAGATGGCATAGTGGATGTTCCTGCCCTTAAAAAAGGGTCAATGGGTCATTTACATGGCCCTTGGATATCAAAACCAGAGTTTCAAAAAGAAATGGGGTTTCCGACTGACTTTACGATGCCAGCAGGTGTTGAGCAGTACGGTGATGGTAATACCTTAGTTGAAAATTGGAAAGAACGGGCATTAGATAAATTAGATGATCTACGTGGACGTTACCGTTCACTGCAAGTCTTCTTAGATATTTGTGTTAAATGCGGTGCATGTACTGATAAATGTCATTACTACATCGGCACAAAAGATCCTAAAAACATGCCTGTGGCACGTCAGGACTTACTACGTAAAGTGTATCGTCGTTACTTTACCTTTGCGGGTCGATTTTTTGGAAAAATTGGCATGCCAGAGTTTGTTGGTGCAGCAGAGCTGACCGAAGACGTGGTAAAAGATTGGTATAACTATTATCACCAATGCTCACAATGTCGTCGTTGTTCAGTATTCTGTCCTTACGGCATTGATACCGCAGAAATCTCAATGGCCGCACGTGAAATCCTTGATCATATCGGTATGGGACAAAAATACTGTACTGAAATCATGGGTAAAGTACATAAAATTGGTAACAACCTTGGTCTTCCAGAGGCAGCCTTAGCGGATACTTTAGAAGGACTAGAAGAAGATATTTATGATGAAACGGGTGTGCTGGTCGAGCTACCCCTTGATAAGAAGGGTTCCGATATTCTATTGATCACCCCTTCTGCGGATTTCTTCGCCGAGCCACACGTTGATGGTTTGATGGGTTACGCTAAAGTTTTCCACGAATTAGGATTGGACTTTACGTTAAGTTCTTATGCCTCAGAGGGCGCGAACTTCGGCATGTTTGTCGGAAGTTACGAAAACATGCGCCGCTTGGCACTGCGTATTCGCAAAGCGGCGATTGATCTGGGTGTTAAGCGTATTATTTTTGGCGAGTGTGGACACGCATGGCGGGTGGCTTACAGCTTCTTAAATACTTTAGCAGGGCCTTGGGACTTCTTAGATCAGAATTACCCGATTCCACAACACGTTTTAGAAATTACCGAGCCTGCTTTAGCCGCAGGGAAGTTGACTATTGATAAGTCACTCAATGATGACATGGTATTGACCTTCCACGACTCTTGTAATATCGCACGGGGTTCACGCATTGGTGATTACGAAGGGGGTCAGTTTATGGTTCCACGTAATGTAATCAAAGCGGTGTGTAACAATTACGTGGATATGCCTAAAAATACGACTCATGACGCAACCTTTTGTTGTGGCGGCGGCGGCGGCATCTTGACCGATGACTTAATGGAGATTCGGGTTAAAGGGGCGCAACCGCGAATGGAAGCACTAAAGCATGTTACTGAACATCATGGTGTAACTCATATGGCCGCTATTTGTGCTATTTGCAAATCACAATTTACGAAAGTCATACCTTATTATGGCTTTACTATGGATCAGATTGTCAGTGTCCACCAATTAGTAAGTAGTGCGATTATTCTCACGGGGCAATTAAGTGAAGATGAAATCGACGAGATGGAATTTGACTATGATGAAGCGAAAGAACAATTAGTCGCGTCAAGAGAAGCAGGTGAGTAAGTTCTAGGTGCTAACACACTCACTGCTCAATCAATTAATTTACAGCAAACCGATAAGTTTGCATTAAGATTTTAACTTAGCCGTTAGGCTGTAGTACTGGAGAATAGGCATGGCAACATCACCTGATGATACATTGGTACATACTTTTCGACGTTATAATGACGGAGATGATACTTGGGGTAGTATGAACGAGCATATCTTCCAAGAAGATACCTCCTATAAATGCCCAACCTACATTCAAAAAACACCACCCTGTCAGGGTAGCTGTCCATCAGGAGAAGACATCCGTGGCTGGTTACAAATTGTGCGTGGCATAGAAGCTCCAGTGGGTGATATGAGCATGCAGGAATACGCATTCCGTCGCTCAACAACCGCTAATCCTTTTCCTGCAATGATGGGGCGTGTTTGTCCTGCGCCTTGTCAAGAAGGTTGTAACCGTAATGACGTTGATGACTTTGTTGGCATCAATTCAGTCGAGCAATACATTGGTGATGAAGCGATTAAAGGGGGATTCACATTTGATCGTCCTGACGAGCTAACAGGTAAGAAGATCGCCATTGTTGGTGCAGGTCCTGCTGGAATGGCAGCCGCTTACCAACTGCGTAAAATGGGTCATGCCTCCGTTGTTTTTGACGACCATGATGAGATGGGCGGGATGATGTTCTACGGTATTCCTAATTACCGTACTCCGCGTGAAGCATTACGTCACGAGAACCAACGCATCCTTGATATGGGTGATATCGAATTCCGTGGTAATACGCGTGTGGGTAAAGATGTCTCTGTTGAAGAATTAGAGAACGACTACGATGCGATCCTTTGGGCATTAGGTGCAAAGAAAGGGCGTGGTTTATTCCTCGGAAATTGGAATGATGTGCCAAACTGTGTGACCGCTGTTGACTTCTTAGAAGCCTTCAACAAAGGCGACATGAAATATACCGCCGCAAACATCGTTTGTGTTGGTGGTGGTGATACCTCTATTGATGTTGTGTCTGTTTCTCGCCGTATCGGAACGGTGGATGCTTATAACGAACGTCCTGAAGATTCAGCAGAAGGACGTTTGATTCATGATGCCGCTGGCACTCAGCCTTGTGATAACGTCACCTTAACCGCGTTATTTGCACAAGAAGACATGACCGCCGCAGAGCATGAAGTACATGATGCGATTCGTGAAGGGGTTCACCTCATGAATGAAGTCATGCCCGTTGAAATCATCACTGATGAAAACGGTCGTGCCACAGGACTTAAAGTGATTGCCTGTGAAATGGATGGCAACATGCCGAAAGCGAAAGAAGGTGCTGAAGCAACCATTATCCCAGCAGACCTGATTGTTTCTGCTATTGGTCAATTTGGTGATCTTGACGGTGTTGAAGATTACGGAAACACCGATAAAAACTTATTTGATGCCGATGCTTTCTATCAAGTGCCGAATAAGCCAGGACACTTCGCCGCAGGCGACATCGTACGTCCACACTTATTGACAACGGCGATCGGTCAAGCCTCTATCGCGGCTGAGAGTATTCATAAATACTTAAATAATGAAAATTTAAGACGTCGTCCAAAAGTTGATAAGCATCACTTCGATATGCTTGAAAAATTAGGCGAGTACAGTAGAACGCCCGATGCCTTTGATGAAGCGAAAAAAGAAGACCTTCGCGGTACAGACACACTAGACTATGCCGTACATAATTTCGATGATCGTTCAGAGTTCGAGATTGTTAAATCAAGTGAGCTATTCTTGGGTCACTTTGATAAAGTTAACCGTCTGCTTCGTGCAGAAGATGTGCCTGATAATGTAGAAGTTTTAGGTCATTTCAAAGAGCGCATGATTGGTTTTGATGATACACAAGCCAAAGATGAAGCCGAGCGTTGCATGAGCTGTGGTATGTGTTTTGAGTGTGATAACTGCGTTATCTTTTGCCCTCAAGATGCCGTCTTCCGTGTGAGCAGAGAAGATGCACCGATTGGTCGTTATGTTGATACTGACTATGATCGTTGTGTTGGTTGTCACATCTGTGCTGATGTTTGTCCAACAGGCTACATCGAAATGGGGCTTGGTGGTTAATTCATAATACCAAGTAACGATGTTGTTAAAGGCGGTTAAGGGATGGGGATCTTATCCTTAATCATTTAACCGCCTTTTTAAATGCAGGTAATTCTATGTTTAGAAAATTCTTATCAGTGGCATCTTTAGGGGTGATACTTATTTCCCTGTTAGGGATTTCAGGTTGTCAAAGTAAGCCACTCGAAATCGCCAAGGCCACTAAAGGTTTTGATACCCAAGAACAACTTGATGCGCATGTCAAAAATATTCGTAAAGACCATATGGATCGTCTGATGCACAAACGCGATCAGACCATGCACAAGGGCATAAGAACGCCTGAAAATAGTTTAAAAGCCTGCATCAATTGTCATGTTCCCGAACCCACAGAAAGCAAGGTCGTTCGTTATACCGACCCAGAACATTTTTGTGCAACGTGTCATAACTACGTAAGTGTTCAGTTAGACTGTTTCCAATGCCATACCGACCACCCTGATAAACCAGCGGTCGCCACAGCAACGCAAACACCAACAACTGCACATGACATGAAAGTAGCGATTAAACATTCTTCTACGGAGGCAGCGGCACAGTGAGTGATCAAAATATAAATCAGAACGATAGTGGGCAGATTAACAGCTATCGCCGCAAATTCTTGGCAGGTTTAGCAGGGATTACAGCGGTTGTAACGGTAGCGCCGGGTATTCTATTACGACAAGTGCAAGCTAAACCCGCAGGTGATGCGGTCACGAGTAAAGTACGTTGGGGAATGCTAATTGATACCAACAAACTAAGCGATGGGGGCGATGCGTGTATTGCCGCGTGTAAAAAAGAACACGGCTGGGGTGATGAAAAACTGTCTCGTACTGCACAAGACGCTCAGTGGATTCGCAAAGTTAAAGTTACTGAAAAATTAACCCAGCATGTCACTGAATTACCTGTGATGTGTCAACACTGCGAGACCGCACCGTGTGTTGATGTGTGTCCAACAGGCGCATCATTTAAACGAGATGACGGCATTGTGTTAGTGGATAAGCATATTTGTATTGGCTGTCGTTACTGCATGATGGCCTGTCCTTATAAGGCGCGTAGTTTTATACACGAAACCTTAATTGATCAACGTCCTGATACCCCACGTGGCAAAGGAACGGTTGAATCATGCAATATGTGTGTGAATCGAGTTGATGCAGGCAAAAAACCAGCCTGTGTTGAAGCGGCACCACAAGCGATGTTATTTGGTGATCTTAATGATCCCAAAAGCGACATCAGCAAAGCATTAAAGCAATTCGGCGGTACGCAAATACGTGCCGATTTAGGTCTTAACACTGGCGTTCGTTACTGGGGTATCTAAGTATTATGAATAAGAGAATCACATTTAGCGAAGTGAGTGGTAATCGCACCTTTTATGCGGTGCTTGCTGGCGCGGCGCTATTGATCGTTATGGGGTTTTTATCCTTCCTCTATATGGAGCACGCAGGTCATCATGTCACAGGAATGGATAACCAAGTGGTCTGGGGCGTACCGCATGTCTTTGCCATCTTCTTAATTGTTGCCGCATCGGGCGCTGCCAATATTGGTTCTATTGGCACTGTCTTCGGCAAGAAAATCTATCAACCTTTAGGACGTTTATCGTTAGTCACTGCTGTTGGCTTATTAATCGGTGGTTTATTGGTCTTAGTACTCGACCTTGGTCATCCCGATCGTTTAATTGTCGCCATGACCTATTTCAATGTGAAATCAATTTTCACATGGAACATCATCCTTTATAGCGGCTTTATTGGTGTTATGGCGGTCTATCTTTGGACGATGATGGACAGAAGCAAAACGGTAAAAAAGTTCTATAAACCGATGGGATACGTTGCCTTTGTTTGGCGTATCATTCTCACCATGGGAACAGGCTCTATCTTTGGCTACCTCGTTGCACGTCAATACTATGATGCCGCCATTTTAGCCCCTTTATTTATCGCCTTATCCTACGTACTAGGCACAGCGGTTTATACCTTGGTGCTAATGGCATCTTATAAAATGGCAGGTCGTGAACTCGGTGATACGGTACTTAATCGCCTACGCTATACCTTAGCAATCTTTATTACCGCCGTACTGTTCTTTGAAGTCGCCCGTCACCTTACCAACCTCTATGCCACAGAGCATCACGGCATCGAAGCGTATATTCTAACCAGCGGTGGCTTTATCACCTTCGTTTTCTGGATAGGTCAGATATTACTCGGGACATTTGCTGTCTTAGGATTAGTATGGTGTCGTAAGCTAAAAAATAACCGCCTAGCATTAATTGCGGCTTCAATTTTAGCCATTGTTGGTGGTTTAAGCTTAATCTACGTCACCTTAATTGGTGGGCAATCTTATCCGCTGGTATTATTCCCGAATGCACTGGTAGAAAGTAGCTTTGCAGATGGCACGTTTAATCACTACTCCAGCTCAATGTATGAAGTACTGCTTGGGTTAGGCGGTGTCGGTGTTACTGTCTTAGTGATCTTCTTAGCCACAAAAGTCCTTAGTTTATTACCCGATTCTTTAGCCGACAGCCTCGCTGATCCGCACCATAAATAATCGATAATAAACCATAAAAAAAGCCGACACATTGTCGGCTTTTTTTATGTCAGCTAGTGCCATACTTAGAGAGAACATCTCAGTCCACAATAGTGTTTAAATGTTGTCTAAACGCTGTTTAATTCCATCTCGATACAGATACTATGAAAATATAATGTCTAGAAAAAACCGAGTGGCTCAGGACTATAACTCACCAATAAATTTTTGGTCTGTTGGTAGTGTTCCAACATCATCTTATGATTTTCACGACCAATTCCAGATTTTTTATACCTACCAAAGGGTTTTTATCACGTTACTGAGTATTTAGCCAAGGCATCCCTTGCGGTTTATCCAAAGAAAAAAGATCAAATAGAACGTAAACAATGGCTCTCAGATGCCTTTTCCCAACTCAAACATGAATCACAAGCGGCTCAGGTCATCTACGATGAATTAATCAGGGTTGATGTCAGTCAGTTACCTAAAAAAAGACAAGAAGAACTGTACCTACTTTAAAAACAATCAGAGGGATAGAATGGATTATGCAACGCACATCACTGAAAACTTACCCATCGGCTCAGGTGTAACAGAGGCGGCTTGTAAGACATTGGTGAAACAGAGATGATGTGGTTCAGGGATGCGATGGAAAAAACGAGGAGCAAGCATCGTGCTGAGTTTACGCGCATTAGTACAAATAACTCATCAGTGGCAGGCATTTTGGGATAAAGTCAACCAATTTGGTGTTCACTTTCAAAGTGCGTGACATTATATGAGAATCACACCCTCTTGGAGCATGGAAGACTTTCTTCGGCAAGTAAAATTTTTATGAGAAAACTGTGATACAGGCGGCTGGTCAAGCCTTACCTGACAAATACTTTCACCTTGCTAGAAATAACAAGCTTAGCTTGTCGCACCTGAGGTGAGGCGAGGCATCAACAATTGGTAATTGATGCACTTATAACGATCAAAATACCCTACAATATTATTCTGTTGAGCCGTGCATAAGTTGAAGTTTTAAGGTGCTGTTTTTACGTTGATTACCTTTGAGTACCGTTGCAGTAACAGGTTGGTTTGTGGCACGGGTGCGAAAAAATGTTCCAATTTTAATATCGGTATAGGCTTCGCCTTCAAAACGGTTGTCAATGAGCTGGTTGTGATCATCTTCCACGATAATGCCAAGTACAACTTGTTTAAAGGTGTTGTGAATGACTTTATTATATTGGGAGTAATCTTGATAATATTTCTCTTTTCCTAGTAAGCCCGAACGGGTGTACATGAGTTTGTCACCGCATTTAAACCGTGAAAGTTGTTTGCTTTGTCTTGATGCTAGCCAAACGCCGTGACGTTCATTGATAAATTTATTGTCTTTAATTAGATTATAATTGCTGTGCTGAAAGCGGGGAATTTGTTTGCTATTTTGATGTTTTTCAAAACAGTTTTTATAAAGAAAAATAGCGCCTTTTCCATTGTTTTCAAACGTGTTGTTAATTATTTTATTATAAGCTGAAGAATCAACGGCAATCGCTTCTCGTTCGCCTGTCGGTAATTTGGGTATGCGTATTCGTTGTTTGTTTTTGTAGTTGGAATAGCCATTTTTATAAAAATAATTGCCTTGTATTCTATTTTTTTGTGTTCCTGTTTCTAAATAAATACTGGCGTTACCCGAATGCTTTATTTCGCTGTCAATAAAGCTGACGTGATGAACATAAGGCTTTAAATATAAACCGTGTTTGTGGCTATTATGAATTTTAGTGTTACTGATGACAATATGATGTGCCGCACTGGCGCGTAATTGTTGCTCTACTGTTTTGATCTGTTTTTTTGCACGTAGTTGTTGACGTTGTGTTGCAGAAATAGGGGCATGGATAATAATGCCATCAATATAGTTTTTGATTTGGCAGTTTTTAATCTTTACGCCTGAGCTATTAATATGAAAAGCCCAAGCTTTCGGTGCATTGGTTTTGCTGTAGGGAATTAATAGTGCATTCGGGCGCGCTTTGGTTAAACCATTGAGGCTCGCGCCTTGGCAATCAAAAATAATATCGTTGGTTTTAATCAGAAAGCTGACTTTTTGATAGCGACAATGGGTTGGGATACGGGTATTTTTTGTTATTTCAACGGTTTGACCTAATTTCCAAGCAGGACAATTAGCGGTCTGTTTGATTTTAGGTTTTTTGGCTATGGGTTGAGAGGGTCGATCGAAGGGGGTATGAATGGGTTCTATATTACTACAGGCACTGAATAGCAGTATAACGGGGAGGTAGCGTAAAATTAGCAATGCGTTGATCCTTTTTGTTGGGGTGTGATGATTAGGGATCAAAAGGATAAGCGTGTTGTTAATATACTTTTTGTCATCAATCTAACAAAAGATAACAGTACAGAGAACACGGAGAAAACACAGAGAAAATACCGCTACTATTTTCTCTGTGTCGTCTTTAGCCAAACGATCCTTGTTTAGATGGTCTGTTCTGGGATAGCGCTTCCTAGCATTAATGATAGAGCAAGCGCTTTAAAAAACAAAATAGGGTTATCGCTTTTTTAACTCTCCAGGTTGAGAGGCTTGTTTAGGGGTTCCGCCTGTATAAACTGTTTTATCCACCGTTAGGGTATTAAGGTTAACCCGAAAAAAAGTGCCGCTATCAGAGGCAAAGTTATAAAAGTATTTCTTGTCAGGGCTTACGCGTCCAGTATGGGCTTGTAATGCTGACTGATAACGTGGGTCATCGGTCGCGACGGTGAAGTCTTTTATTTTGCGGTGTGTTTTAGTATTAATCGCGGTCATAAAGGTGTCGTTATGATTAACAATTAACGCTAAGTGACGTTGAGGGATAAAGACAACATGTCCTGCGCCTTTACCTGCCTTAATGCGAGCAAT
>JAGLBW010000030.1 GCA_023146545.1 Cocleimonas sp. | reverse complement strand
TTCCTTACTAAAATAATGGGTTTTGACTGGCTTCTATGCGATATTGACAAAAGCTAAACAAATGATTTTCAATTATTTATTTAGCTTTTATAAAATATAAGTGTTGTTTTTTTAGATTAGTGGTAAAGCTATTAACAACTTAAATTTTATTATGAAGCTTATAAAGAAACTGAAGCCCCCTTTTTTTGAAGCCTGTTAAAGGCATCAATGCTTCACTTAAAGGGTGTTGGAAATTTAGTTTATGGCGATCTCTGGATCAGAGTTGATGATGATCAATGTTATCTATATTAGAATTTGCTAATATTGTTTGTCTAAGAATTAATAGGAATTAAACTTTAAAAGGTAAGTTATTATGAAAAATCAATACTGGTTACTCGTTGGTGTGGTCGTGGCTACTTTATCTTTTTCTCAAGCGTTTGCTATGGGTGAAACTTATGATCCGTATGAAAATTACTATAGTCAGTATTATGGGATGACAGCAGATGTATCGGTATCTCTCATGGACAGTGAAACAATAACTGATGATGCTGTGGAGAATAAAGCAACGGAGGCGGCTCTTGATATGACACCCCTTAATTATTTTAATTGGTAATTTAATTAATCGATGTGGTTGATATTAAATACCGTCCTTGTGACGGTATTTTTTTTGCGTTAATTTTTATCTAAACGATGCAAACTTCCTTGTTGGTCTAAGCAATAGGTCTCTAAATCATAAGCTAAAAATAAATTTCCTGTGTAGTATTGTTTTGCTTCTGCTTCAAGCTCAGGGCTTAATTTATTGTCATCCTTTGTTTGGAAGCGAGAGCTAAAATGAGTCAAAATGAGGTTAGCTACGTTTGTTTTTTCAGCAAATTCAGCAATCATTTTAGCGCTACTATGCTGAGGAGTGCGACCTACTTTATCTGCAACTTGCTGTGTAAAGGTGGCTTCATGGACGAGTACATTGGTCTTTTTGACGCTGTATCGAAGTCGTTCGGGCTGATCATTATCCCCCGAAATAATAATCTTCCGGGGTGTTTTTTCTGGGAGTAAATAATCGTTATAGTTAATGATTTCACCTGAGTCCAATGTGATATTTTGTTGATTACGCAGTCTGCCCCAAAATGGATTGGGTGTGATTCTTTTTTCGGTTAGTTTTTGGATATCTAACTGTCGTTGGAGGTTGTTTTCAGAAAAACCAAACGCGTAAGAGGGAACACGGTGGGAAAGTACGCTGATGTCAATTTTAAAATCATGATATTCTAGGGCATTCACCCCTTCCAATGGGGTAAACTCCAATACATAACTGAGCTTTGCTTGGCTCATTTTTAGGCTATACAGTACCCATGCTTTGATTTCTTTGGGAGCAATAATAGGTAACGGTGCGGTTCGTCCTGCCATTGTTGCGCTGGAGATTAATCCGATTAACCCATAACAATGATCACCGTGTACATGGGTAATAAAAATAGCTTTGAGGGTGTTTAAGCTAAGTTTGGCTTTTAATAGCTGATGCTGAGTTCCTTCGCCACAGTCTACTAAATACCATGATTTTGAATTTGCTTTTTTTATTGCGGTTGCCGATACGCTACGTGTTGTTGTTGGTGCGCCTGAGGATGTCCCTAGAAAGGTAATTTCCATAATTTTCTCATTGTTATTAGAAACTGATGTTACGCAGTCTCAGATTTTAAAATTTGCAATTATTCAAAAGCCATCGGTGTTGTTTTAATATAACGTTTCGCTTTCATGTTGATTCGTCGTAATCGTACTTTTTCTCTTCTCTTTCTTCGTTTTTATATCACAACATTTAATCGGCTTTTTGACTAGCTCAAAGGCGACGGGAAGACTCACTTCATTCGCGTAATAAAGACAATTTAATCCGTTGATCCTTTTTACAGCGCGTCCTACGGTGTGATCGTAATGCGAACAAATCAAATCGTGTTCTTTGCTATAGGATTTTTCTTCAAGGGTATGATCAAAAATGAGTACACCCTCCTCAGACTCTATTTCACGGGCTGTTTTCTTGATCACTTTCCATCGTTCTTTTGAGGTGAGGTCTTGTTGTGATAAAAAACGAGTCTCTTGATCATGGCTCACAGCATCATCCAAAATAGTAGGCAACCCCGTCGCCGTTGTATAGCTAAAGGAGGTGATTAAATAATCAGTGTACACGTCAAAAATATCATCTTTATTCATGCTGTTATGTTTTAGTAACGATTTTGCTTAATGCGTAACATCAGTTATTTAGTTAAAAAATAAGATAAATCACCCTTGCTATAAAAAGACTACATTTAATCCAATGAAAATGTACTTGCAAAAAATATGAGAAAACAGTCAAATAGGGGGCAGTTATATTCCTCAAGGAGACCCCGATGACCAAATTTTTGCTCGGTTTTTTTAGTTTTGGATGGCTGAGAGGACTTGATTTCCTCCCACCATTGTTGCTTCGTTTATTTTTAGCACCCATGCTCTGGGTATCAGGAAGCAATAAGTTAGGCTTATTTAAAAGCAATGATTATAGTTTGCTAAACCCGATGTCATGGTTCGATCAAGCCACAGCGCAAGCCAGTATTGATGCACTCAGCAAAACGCCAATGCTCATGCCCGAAATGCTGAATGGTGTGATTGGTAGTGTGGAAGTTATTGCTGCCTTTTTACTGATTCTAGGTTTTGCCGTCCGCTGGATTTCATTACCCTTATTAGCGTTAATGGGGTTTAGCATCCTCCTAGCGATTGGTAGTCAAGATCCGTTGGTTGCCAGTGAACAAATGTTGATGTCACACGGCTATACTGATGCAACGGGAGATCGTCTTACCGTTTCAGTCATGTATTTTATTATGGTACTCAGTTTATTCTTTATGGGTGCAGGACGTTTCTTTAGTATCGATTGGTTTTTATACCGCAAACTGAAAAATAGTATGGTAAAGACGAAGAAAGACGACAATGTCTTAGACGATGAATATGATGATATTGACCCTTTTGAAATAGATTCAAGCATCGAAAAGAAGAAGGCTCCTGACCTTAAACCCGCAGAACTTAAACCATAAGTAGTTAAGATTTCGGTTCTGTTGATCCTTCATGCTAAAGATCAATAGAACTTAAGTTAGAGTCACTACTGTGGTAATTGGCTAGTTCTTAGCAAAAGATACACCGCTCCTGTTCCCCCATCTTTTAGTTGTGCCGAATGAAAGGCTAATACTCTAGGATGCTGTTTTAACCAATGGTTAGTATAACGTTTAAGCACGGGTTCTTTATTACCTGAGCGATTACCTTTACCGTGAATCACTAGCACACAACTCCCTTCAACTTGTAACGCCTGTTGCAGAAAGTCTAATAATAATTTTTTGGATTGGACTAAATTAAGCCCGTGAAGATCCAAGGTATCAATTGTTATCAATTGCCCACGCCGTAATTTCCTAAAGGTTCTTTTTTGAATGCCTAAGTCAGCATAGCTAAGCACATCAGTGGGCTGGATAGCTTCCATCTCTGCTTGATCAGACAATATATCGGGAGCAGAGGCTTGTTGTGAGGAACTTGGTTTTTTGAGAGGTTTAGTTTTTGATACAGGATGAACAACCTTATCGTGCTGTAATGGCTCCGTTGTGCCTTCCATCGCCTGACGAAATAATTGAAAATCAAGCTCATCCGTTATTTCTTCTTTGCTGGGTTTTGCAGTGGGTTGTGATATTTCAGGTAAGCGAGTTGTTATTTTTTTTGATAAGTTCTCTCGTAATGGTGTTACACCTTTTAATGCCTGATTAAATAATAGAAGATCACTTTTAGACAGTGATGTTTTATTCGATTCTTTTGGCATTACATATCCGCTTCGACAAAGGAAAATGATGAAAACCAGCGCAAGTAGGAGAGCCTGTTTTTGAGATGCTCTTCTTTACAAACGAAAAGCAGCTTTTTGCGTTGTTAAGCATTTGCTAAAAAACGTTTAACGCGTTGTCCCCAGTCTAGTCACACCACAAAACCAACACGAGTGCCGCTCTTTGCATCTTATCATTATTTAGAGACTATAAAGCAATGTAAATTGCTTTATAGTTCTTATCTAAAGGAAGGCACTATAAAACAATATTTTATGATGATATCTCAATGGTATAGTTAATAATTGTACTAAAGCTAATTTTATCGTTATGTTTCAATTTTTTGGGTTGGTGAGGCTCCAATTTTTCTCCATTCAGATAGGTCCCCCCTGTACTTCCTATATCTTCGATCATCAATGCTTGTTTTTCATTGAAATTGATTAGCGCATGTTGACGCGAAACGCTCATATCCTCTATACATAAGTCATTCTCTTGACCTCTCCCTATTTTCAAGCTTTTATTTGGTATTGTAATATCAAACCTATCGTTCAAATGATGTATTTTCTCATCCCCATCATAAATAAGAGCAGCGAATAATAGGGGGTTATCACTAGTGGGCGTTGAAGTATGAGTGCTTGGTTTAGCAATATTCAACCCTTCCGTTTCTTCAAACAATAAATCAACATCGACTTCTTCACCGCCAACTTTCCCCATATTCCAAGGTTTACTAACAACCAGTGTTCTGAGTGTTTTAGCATCCAATGTTGCGAGATGTTCTTGCAAGACTTGATCACTTGGCAACCCTTTTACTCGTTGTTGCAAGCGGGTTCTCACCTGTTGAAGCCGCGTCATCAATATTGCTATATCAGCGCCCTTATCCAACACGCCTTGTTCAGCCTCAATAATACCTTGAGCAATGATGTCTTTAATCGCGGAGGTCTTTCCATCAGCATCCGTATCAACCATTGTTTGCCATCCTCTGCTTTTATGGCGATATTGCAACATAGAAACAAGCCCTTCATGCCGTGTAAAATCAGCTTCACGAAAAGACCGCCCTCTCCATTGTTGCTTGAGACAACGAGCAAGTGATACCGCCGTAGCAATGCCATTATTAAGTCCACGTCCTGACCAAAAATGGATTGCATTGGCAGCATCGCCTAATAGACAACCAAAGGTACCTAATGTTTTAGGGGTTGAGGGGTAGAGTTGAACCGTAAAACGGGGGCGTTGAACCATATCCAATCGAAAAGCGGTGACCGCTGTTAAATTTTCAGGTTTAACATTAAATAGCTTTAATCCTTCTTGAATTCTTAGCCAAAGCGGGGATGATTTAAGAAGTGCAGGTAAGAATAATGTGCCATGTGTTGCACATCCAAAATTTGTTGGCTTATCGGAGCATTCCATTAGGCAGGGTTGCGCTTGGATACAGACTTTTAATTTTAATTCTTGACTGCTTAGGTCAATCCCAACGACTTCCTTCACCTCTTCATCCGTTAGCCGCATATTAAGAAAGCCATTACCTCGCAATGAATTTAAGAGAAATCTATTTTGTGTAACGGTTAATAAAATCGACATGGGATCGGATAATTCAGACTTAACCCTAAGCCCAAGAACAACATCTTGTAAATGCTCGCCGTTCAGCGAATACATTGACTTACTTTCTTTACCAAACTGATCTATAAAAAACTCACGAGATCGAGATCCGCCACCCTCACAGATTGCTAAGACATGATGCTGCTCTATTTCATCACGCTGTTCTTTCGCGTTAAATCGTGCTGGAATTAATTTAATATTATCTTTTTGTTCATTGGCTATTTCTAATAAGCAATTTTCTATATGTGAGATACGTACATTACGAGGACCATAACCGTTAATGGAGTCTGCACTTTCAGGCCACATTTCTGAGTAAGCCTCTTTTTGAAAAATACGATCTTGAACAGCTTGTGGATATTTCAGATATTGTCGGCTTTGAATCGTTACCACTTGCTGTCTTCTCGAATTGCCTGCTTCTGCCGTTTTCCAAACGACTTGACCCTCTTTTTCAGTCCATCGACCATCATAAATAATAATGGATACCGTATTTCCCATCATCTGATTAAGTAATAGGGCAAAGCTAAGACCAACGGGACCACCACCACTAACAATGACCTTTAAAACACCTTGCTGATGAGTATTTTGACTATTATTTGCCAATTGTAATCTCCCTTTAAAATTTTGATATTAATTAGGCTCTATTAAGATTTTATCGCTGTTCTAGGTCGCTGTGTTTTTTGATCATCTTGAGTGGGATTTGCCGCTACTGATACGTGATGCTCATTACTAATAAT
>JAGLBW010000003.1 GCA_023146545.1 Cocleimonas sp. | reverse complement strand
TTTAAAAACAGAGCAGTATCATAACTGCTACTCGTTGTTCTTTTTACTGTACTTCCTTTTGACCCCACAATGCAACTAAAAAATGAAATTATTTTTCAGTGGGGCTTTGTCTTGATTTTCAGAAGATTAAAAAAACAGCAACAACGGGTCTGTTTGTTGTGTTTGTATAAGTGTAAGCTGTTAACTGTGTACCCTAGGTTAGGGTAAAAAACCAAATAATTAGCGTAAGTCATTGAAAAGCAATACCCTAAGTTAGGGCTAAATTTTTAAGCAATTATTCAGTGTTTTCAGTCGATATATTTTAGACTATCCTACGATGAACGTGTTTCCTCATTTATTTGGGGACACAATAAATAGTAGAGGAAGGACTCATCGGTATTCATAAATGAAGCAAATGGGGGGCATCCTAATTATTCTGGACGACTTGAGCCTTCGAAATAGGTTACGCTTTGATGTTGCCGACTATGTTGTCTTCATACATCGAGGCATCCACCCGATCAACCCCTGCGCTGGCTTTCTATGAAAATGGAATTTCCAAACGGTGTACCCAAATAGGAATTTGGGTACGCGTATTGTTTCATTCAGCCATTGCTTAAGGAGCTTATACCAATGTGCCGATAAGGTCTTTATCCCGCTAGGTAGTGGTAAAATGAGACGAGTCTGATACTTTTTATTGTGATCTAGGCGTGTGGTTGGTTCAATAGATAAGCCTATGCCAAGATACTTTATCGGCATAGGCTTGTAGGGTTGCTTCTATATCAAACTAATCCACGCTGAAAGAAGCCAATAATCACTAGCGTCAGTAGAATTAATCCAATACCGAGCAAGGTAAAACCTAGGATATAAGAAACTGTTTTAACCCGTTTTGAAGGGGGGGCTACGATGCGTTTTTCTAGTTCTCCACTGGCTTTTAGGCGTTCGTATTCTTCGGGGCGTTCTTCTTTAAATTCTTCCAAATCCCAACTGCCGATAAACATTACGGTGTCTAAAGGAAATTTACTGGGTCTAAAGTGGTTGTTAAAGAAATGCACGACAAAAAGTGTCATGACGGCAAGAAAGGCTTCTAAACCATGTGCTAGTGTCGATAGATTAAATACCCAGCCCGGTAGGAAGCGACTAAAGAAGGGTGAGAACCAGAGAATCAGTCCTGATAAGCCAATCACTAATGCACCCCAGTAGACTGCCCAGTAATCAAATTTCTCCCAGTAGGCCCAGCGATCAAAGCGAGGGGCTTCACCTTTTCCAAAGAACCATTTGAATTGTCCTTTCATGTCCGCCCAGTCTTTCCAGCGAGGAAGAAGGGAATCAGGTCCAAACCAATCAAAAGCTTTGTTTTTACGTAAGCGATAGACAACAACCGCAGCATGTCCAAAGACTGCGAGTAGGAACACAACGGCGGCAGTGCGATGCACGTAACCAAACCCTGCTGTCCCGCCAAGGTGGTCGATAGTAAAGACAGCCCAAGGTGCTTGCGGGAACATCACCACCATCCCTGTGAGGGTGAGTGTCATTACCGATAAGGCTAATAACCAGTGATTAACACGCCATTGCCATGAGAATCGACGGAAGTGTTTACCGCTGTCATGTTTGACACGTTTAGCGCGGACTTTAAAGCGTTTGTTATCGACAGTAACCCATTTATAAGGGCGAGATTTCATTTCACGCCAGAACCATAGCATTGAGTGGGTGTAGAAGAAGATTAAGGTTATGATAATGATAGCAATCATTATCTTTGCCATAAACCATAGCTCAGGGTTGCGTTCAAAATCACCTACATCGGCATGAGCACGGAAATTCACAAAGTCTTCACCTGCTTCTTTATGGCAGGTTTGACAGGTGTTTAGAATGTTTTGTTTTGAAACCAATGATGCGGCGTGATCAATTTTATGGGTGCTGTGTGGATTATGGCAGTCTTTGCATTGTGCCACGTCTTTATTACCCAACCATGCCAGTTGGCCGTGGGTGGTGGCTTTGTAACTGCGTGATTCTTTACTGTGACAGATGCCACATTGTTCGGTAATCACACGGTTGGCAACGACGGTACCGTTCTTACCAATTTGATGCGCGGAATGACAATCGGTACAGGTTGCACTGTCTCCCTTCCATGGTGTTTTGCGGTAGGCTCCGTGTATTGATTGTTGATACTCTTTTAATGTTTTGGCGTGACAATTGCCACAGGTTTCAGGTGCATTGAGTTTGTGTGAGGTGGAACGGGTGTCTTTTGAATTAAATACATAGTGAGCAGTATGACAGTCTGCACAGCTTGCATTGTTATCAGCTCCTTTTGTTACTGCATGAATAGAGTGCGAATAACGTTTGGTTTGGATAACAATATTGAGTGAATCATCGGTTAACCAACGCGTGCGTTCAGGGGCGGTGGCTTTGCCTTGTGATAAATGACAGGCGACACAATCTACTTTTTCGAGCTGTTTTTTATGGGGTAGTTTTTCAATATCGGTATGGCAGTCATTACAGGTGTATTCACCGTGTACACTGGTACTGAGTAAATAACCATTGACATGCAATGAGCGGTAAGGGGGTTCACCGTGTTTTCCAAGGGGAACAGCAAAGCCTTTTTGTCCATGACAGTCTAAGCAGTTGCTGTCCTTCATTTGGCTTTTATTTAACTTGACTTCACCGGGCAATAATTTATCGGCTGTTTGGTGAGCATCAATTAAGGGAGCAGGAGCAGTCGCATTAGCAAAACTACTCAGTCCTGCCAAGAGTACAGCGACGATAACGCGATACAAGGTGTATTTCATGAGGTTTATAGTTTTTTGGTAAATTCAGGGTAAGCGTCTAGACCAATTTCAGCCCGATCTGCTCCTTCATATTCTTCCAGTTCAGAGAGACGAATGCCGATGGTGATTTTAAGCAATTTCCAAACAACAAAGCTGGTACTAAATGTCCAAATAAAGATCAATGCAATCCCTTGTAACTGTGCCAATAGGCTGGCATTAGGATTAGAGAGGACAACGGCTAACAAGCCCCAAATACCCACTACACCGTGTACTGAAATAGCGCCGACAGGGTCATCAATATTAAACACACGGTCTAACTGAATAATGGAAATTACGACAATTACCCCTGCAATAATACCAACAAAGGTTGCAAGCCCCGGTGTTGGGGTAAGCGGCTCTGCGGTGATTGCGACTAAGCCTGCCAATATGCCATTTAATCCCATGGTTAAATCAGTTTTTCCGAACCAGAGGCGTGATAGGATTAACGCGGCCATACAACCACCCGCTGCTGCCATATTGGTATTAACAAAAATGAGGGCGACGGCATTGGCAGATTCTATCGAGCTAATGCTAAGTTGAGAGCCACCATTAAAACCAAACCAACTTACCCATAAAATCATTGTACCGAGTGTGGCAAAGGTCATATTAGAACCAGGAATTGCCATGGGTTGTAATTTTCCATCAGACTTTTTAATGTATTTACCTTTACGTGCGCCTAATAATAAGACCCCCGCTAATGCGGCAGATGCACCCGCAAGATGAACCACACCACTGCCTGCAAAATCAAGAAAACCAGCTTGCTCTAATATGCCTCCACCCCATTTCCAATACCCTGCAATAGGATAAATCACAGCGGTCATAACGACCGCAAAAAGGAGAAAAGCCCAAAGCTTCATGCGTTCCGCAACACTGCCTGAGACAATTGACATGGTTGTCGCAACAAAGAGCATTTGAAAAAAGAAATCCACTTGTTTAGAAAAGCCTAATTTTCCACCTGATTGAACCACTTCGGAGACACTGTGGTCGCTTCCAAGGAAAAAGCTTAGCGATGGAATCCATGCACTATCACTGCTACCGTACATGATGTTGTAACCCATAAACATATACATAATGCAGGCAATCGCATAGAGGGCAACGTTTTTAGTTAGGATTTCAGCAACGCTTTTAGTGCGTACCATACCCGATTCCAGCATCGCAAAGCCTGTTGCCATCCACATGACTAATGCACCTGATAACAGCAGGAACAAGGTATCCTGAGAATAAATTAATTCAATTAGTTTGGTTTCCATAGCGAACTCGATTTCGTATTGAAGGGTGTTTGATAATCATGATATGACCACCTGATTTGTCTCATTGCCCGCGCTAAACAGTAACAATAAACCATGGTCAGTTTACTCAGATCCTATCCAGAAACACCCTAATCTTGTGGGAATCATAAGGGGATAGCGCATGACAAGTAGCCTCTAGCCTCTTGTCATGCTTAAAGCGAAGCACCAATACTATAAATTAGTCTTTGTCAGCAGCGGCTTTAGCTTTCATCTGTTCTTTCATTAGATTAAAACCGTGATTATCATCATCACTGGGTCGCCATGCTTTTGGTGGTTTTCCACCTTGATACCAACGGTGCATAGGCGAATCGAGAATTTCTTTTAATAATGCAGCAACCTTATCGGCACCTGCGGTATTGCCTTTTTCACGGGCGTGTTTAATCAGTTCTTGAATATGGGGTACCATTTTAATATAGAAACGATGGGCAACTTCAAAGACACCTTCCCAATGCACATAATCAGGGGCAAACATGGCAGCGCCATGACGGGCACGACGACCTTCATGATGCCAGAGGTAGAAGTATTGCCACTCAACTTCTTCGTTGAACTTTATTTTGTCACGTAATCCATTTTCTAATAATGAGGATTCTAATCGCTTTGCAGGGATCAAGAATTTATCATTAAAGGTGACGATAAAGGTATCCAACTGCTCAAAGTGAGCGTCTACAATGCTATTACCATGACAGGCACGACAGACCGATTTCATATCTTTTCGTCGCTCTAACCAAGGTTTGACTTTTTTACCGTGTGTGAGTGATTTGGCATCAACTCTCACGGAGACAGGGGCGCGTAAATTCCATGCGATTCGATTACCAATATCATGATCAACCGGTAGGTCTTTGGTACGTGACATATGACAGGTCGCACAGGTAGGCGCGGCAGTATAATCTTCACCTACAATCCATTTGCTGGATTCTAAATTCATCTTGTTTTGATGTGCACGATAAGCGATGCCGTGAGCGGACTCTTCATAAATTTCTTTTTGCGGATGATCGGGCCCTAAATGACAACGACCACAGGCTTCTGGACGACGTGATTGTGCGGCGGAGAAGTTATGACGTAAATGACAAGCAGAGCAGGCTCCTTTTGATCCATCAGGATTAATTCGTCCAATACCCGTGTTTGGCCAGCTTGATTTATCCAATGTTCCGTCTGATTTAACCCGTACAATCGAACCATGACAAGCACCACAACCCATCGCGGTAATGGGAGAGGTTCCTGATAAGGTTGGTGCACCTTCGACTACTTCAGCAAGCACGTTATCTAGAGAACCTAAAATATCGCCAGCGGTTGCATGGTGACTGCGATCAAATTCTTCGACTTCTTTTTTATGACATTGTGAGCAGTCTTTAGGAGAAACAATAGTCGAAATCACAAAGTCCTTATGCATAATGGCATCTTTATCACTTTTCTCGGCTTTGTGACATTCGTAACAACCGACATTTGCGGCAAAGTGTTTTGAGTGTCCCCATTGGTCATAAATGCCGGGGGTTTTCTCTCGATGGCATGACATGCAGATGGCACTTTCGCGACTGAGATTATCAAAGCCTTTAAGAATATTGACGGGTGTTCTCCCGCTTAAGGTAACTTCGGTTTTAGCCGCGGGTGCAACCGCGATTGTTGATGTAACGGTTGTTGCCGTCGGTGCAACCTGCTGTGGTTTGACAATAGGTTCCGCGGGGGTTGCCGCTTTTGGGGTCATCGCAGGGTTAGCTATTGGGGTTGTTGGCTCATGGCTACTGGGTAGCACAGGTTGTTCCGATGCAGAAAAAGCGAGGGATGTAAAAAACAGGGATAACATCCCCAAGAAAAAGACCGTTGGTTTCATCAAAATTCTCCTTTGTCCTGATGAAATAGCTGTTTTAGCTATACGCAATTTAGATTTGCTAAGACTAAGAGCAATTATCGTGCCATTTTTCTAAAAAGAGCGGCGGAAGGTATTTTCGTGAATTTTTATCCTGTATCATTATTATTAATAACCCTACTTTTAGGCGGTTATATAGGCTGATCGACACCGTTTTTAGGGGTTGTATTTTTTAAAAGAGAGGCTTTTTTATATCACGAGAAGATAAAAGTATTGATTTTAATGTGTTTTATTCTGACAATCTGCACAAACCAAGTGCTTGATAAAGGATACCCGCGCTAAAATAGTGCAATTTTTGGAGGATTTATCTTATGGAAAAGATTTAATCTTCAGTTTATCCTATCAACCAAGCTAGAAAGTGCATCATAGTAGAGGTATAGAGGTCATGGTGCATTTTCTATTCTGGGTAGTTGATGTTTTTAAACACCCCGCTGATCAAACGCAATGGAAAGAAACAAGGCGACATTGGTTTTGGCATAAAACTGGGTATCATGCTGCGTATTTTTGATGCCGATAAAGCTTTGCCCTGTGGTCAGACGTTGTGAGTGACGTTTGAATCGATGAGGGGTTTGTTGCTCTATCTGTATCGCACCATAATCGAGGGTTAATATATTAATATCACCCTTTAGCCGATCAAGTGAAAGCGAGTTACTCACAGGTAAGGCATAAAGACAACCGCTGATCGTTTCATTTGAAAAAAAGGTGTGCTTTTGAGATTCCTTACGGGTTTGAACATCTCTAATCAGTTGAGAGCGTAACGTGAGGTAAGGTTTCCTTTTAATGGTTTGCCGATAAAAATACTCAGCAAATTGTTTGAGTATTTTTGAGCATTGGTCACTACTGCCGTGCTTGTGATAGGTGTTTTGAATAATGGAATACAAGCGTATAAACTCTTTGTTTAAACTACGTTGTAATCCCTGTTGGTTAGAATAAATAAGTTCGCCCACTTGATTTTGCCCCCTAAATAATGATATTTGAACGGGAAATTCAAAATAATCGTACATCAATGGGAAAGGAAATAAGATGGAAGTTATTTTAAATTTGCCTACCTAATAAAAAAAATATATTTTTCACATTAGAATAAGTTATATATACCTTATTTTTCTCGTTTAATCAAAAGTAAAATTTATTTATCTGAAAAAAATATTCGTTCATCTGTTTGATCTGTGTGATCGTAAGGGAATTAGCTTGTAGTTTTTTATGAAAATAAGTGCTTCACCCTTCTCTGACGGAGCTAAAGGAGCCAATTTCAGACGAATTATTTATCTCAAACTGAGCTTAAGAACAACAATTATCAAAGTATTTTGCTGATTAATCGTTCATAATTGCGCCACGATGACTCCTAAGAACGGAGGGTTTCGGAAAATTATTGAACTTTCATTCCTAAATACATAATAGATAAAACAATACTATGAAAAGCATTCAAGCCATTGTGACAGGCACTTTCTTTATTTTAATTTGCAATCTTCTGTTGCAACTCCTCTTTCTGTTTGTGATTGTTGAGTACCATACACTCTCTAAAGAGATACCCTCTCTTCAAGGGATGGGGGTTTATGCCCGTTATTTATTAGCTATTCCTGCGTTTATTATCATTATGTTTATAGGCGGTATGATCACAGCAAGTATTCTTGAGACACGTTGGTTATTGCATTGCAGTATTGTTGGTGTGATTAGTTTTATAGCGATGATTACCCCTTTGCTTTCTGCAAACGACCTCACCCTAACAGGAGCGACTGTTTCTGTGCTTTCCTTTCTTGCTGTGATAGCCGGGGGCTGGTATTGGCAACGCCGATCCATTGCCAAGCGTGTTCAAAAGTAGAAGTTATCCTATTAAGACGTTAAGGCAAGGCAATTTGCCTTAAGATTACGATTGAATCACAGAAAATAGTGAAAAATAGGTTTGGGATAAAAATAATGGCGGTTTCTCCTTTGTTGTGGGGAGATAAAACTATAATAATCAATGATTTAAATGATACTCTATTGAATCTGTTGAAATACG
>JAGLBW010000029.1 GCA_023146545.1 Cocleimonas sp. | reverse complement strand
CCAAAACACTCCAAAACACAGTGACCAAACTAACTGCTTTAAAAACAGCCCACAACATTTTCAAGTCAACATATCTGATGATCGCTCGATACAAGCCAAAGCCTAAAAAAATGGGAAGAGCACCTAAGCCTATCAGGAGCAGTATGACGACTTCTTCAGCCTCAAAAAAATAGAGTTCCCCTAAACGCAAAGAAAAACTAACCCAAATAGCACAAACAATACTCACTACATCAGCAACACCAATAATGAACTGTTTTTGAATCCGAGATAATCTATCAATTTTTGAAATAAGTTTCATATCAAAATAACCCTGCTAATTTAGAAACAAAAAACACGCTACCGCCCTACCGTCTTTATCAGCATATTATTAAAAATAATGATATTACCCATACTGTATCTACACTATGAAAAACATAATTATATTTCATTCGGTAGAAATAACTTAAATCATAAGATAAGCATTTCCACTCTAATTAAAATAGCTTACGACTCCTTTCGGATACTTAGGTAATACACTCTAGAGGATGAGAAAAAATTACTGATCCAAACTGATATTAAACATACAACCCTTAGCCGACCTTAACAATATCCAGAGTTGAAAGCTCAAGTGCTGCTTGTTGTTGTATTATGTTAAGTAGCACGATAACCCGCTCCTCACCATTATATTTTTCAAAGACAGCCTCTAAACCATCAAAAGAACCACATTCAATTCTTACTTGATCGCCTGCTTTAAACTGGGAGAGATGAGTTGCCTTTTCTTGATTAATACGTTCGTTGTCTTTAAGCATTTCAATCAATGAAGCAGGAGCTTTTGCAGGTTTGAGACCAAAACGTACGATATTAAGCACACCCCGAGTAGAACGTATGGGTGACCAATCATCAGTACCTTCTTTTAGCTGGATAAACAAATAACGTGGAAATAAAGACTCATTAATCTCGACTAACTTTCCTTTTAACTTTTTCTTATATTTAACCAAAGGACGATAAGTAATATACCCTTGATTATTTAATTGCTCTTCTGCATAACTATCTTTATGTGGTTTTGTTGTAATCAAATACCATTCAGGCATCCTATCATCTCCCCTTCAGTTAATGAACACTATAGTCTATTATTTTTTACAAAAGCGTGATAAAAATCACATTTCCACAAAAAAACCATAATAGATTTTCATTTATTATGGTTTTAGTAAAAGTCTACATTTTCTATAGGTTAAAATATCCACCAAAAACAGAGGGTAACAAGACTGGCATAAACCAAATCAATCGGCTTGATTTCTTAAGAAAGCAGGAATATCAAGGTAATTACTACCGCTCTTGCCTTTCTTGGCGTCTGTTTCGTCATAGCCTGTGGTACGACTATTTCCATCACCAACGGCTACTTTTTCAAGCTCTACTGGTCTTAAACTACTGACGACCACTTTTTCTTCAGGGGTAGGCACTGCTTTTAATTCAGTACTTAAACGATCTAACCCTGTTGCGACGAGCGTCACTCGAATTTCATCAGCCATATCCGCATCAATAACGGTACCGACAACAACCGTTGCTTCATCAGAAGAAAATTCTCGAATAGCACTGCCTACTTCTTCAAACTCATGGATTCCCATATCCATACCCGCGGTAATATTAACGAGAATACCTTGAGCACCTTTCAGATTAACGTCATCCAACAAGGGACTAGAAATAGCTGCTTGTGCCGCTTTTGTTGCACGTTCATCCCCTCGTGCAGAACCACTTCCCATCATTGAGACACCCATGTCACTCATAACGGTACGCACATCCGCAAAGTCAACGTTAATTAAACCAGGTTTTGTGATAAGTTCTGAAATTCCTTGTACAGCACCGAGCAAAACATCGTTAGCCGCTTTAAATGCATCCAGTAAGGTTACATTTTTACCCAACTCTGTGAGTAATTTTGCATTTGGAATAGTAATTAAAGAATCAACACTAGTCGCTAATTCTGCAATACCTGTATCAGCAACCGTCATACGCCGTGTTCCCTCAAAAGGAAAAGGTTTTGTCACAACAGCAACCGTTAAAATGCCCAATTCTTTTGCCATTTCCGCGACAACAGGAGCCGCACCTGTCCCTGTACCTCCCCCCATACCTGCCGTAATAAAAAGCATATCGGTTCCAGAGATTAGTTCTTTAATCCGTTCACGGTCTTCCAAAGCTGCTTCACGACCAATACTTGGGTTAGCACCTGCACCCAAACCTTTGGTTAAGGCATTACCTAATTGTAATAGGGTGGGAACACCTGAACCTTCTAAGGCTTGAGCATCTGTATTGGCACATATAAACTCAACACCTTCGACACCACTATCTACCATATTTTGTACGGCATTACCACCACCGCCGCCAACGCCAATAACTTTTATTACGGCGTTCTTTGCCTCTGTATCCATTAATTCAAACATGCCTTTTCTCCTGATGTCGTTCATCATCTTCGATGTTAGTATGCGCCACTGATTTTATTAGGGATTTCTCAGCCACTTGCTAATTATGGGGGTATAATTAGCCTTTATATGATTACGGTACAGCCCCATACACGTCTTAAAATATTAATGGTGTCCTATTTTCACTAAAGATTACCATTAAACCAATTTTTCATGCGTTCCCAGATATTTTCACGGGTAGCATTGCGTTCATAGGCACTATTAATATTGCCTTGTGCTTGTTGTGCTAAGCCATAAAGTAACAATCCGACACCTGTTGAGTGAATAGGATTTGTCACTTCTCCTCTTAAACCGCCAATATCACGTGGTATACCAATTCTTACGGGCATATGAAAAATTTCTTCCGCTAATTCAACTGCACCCTGAATTTTTGACGCACCACCTGTTAATACAATACCTGCTCCAATACGTTCTTCAAAGCCACTTCGTCTAATTTCTGCCAAAATCAGTGAAAAGAGCTCTTCATAACGTGGTTCGATCACAGAGGCTAAGGTTTGAGCCGATAACCCTCTAGGGTCACGTTCTCCCACACCAGGAACTTCAATGACTTTATTCTCAAAAGCCAATTGACGTAACGCACAGCCATGTTCTATTTTTAAGTCTTCTGCAAACTGGGTGGAGGTACGGATGGCAATCGCAATATCACTCGTAACTTGATCGCCTGCAATCGGAATCACTTCGGTATGCTGAATAGCGCCATTCAAATAAATGGCAATATCACTTGTTCCCCCACCGATATCCACCATGCAAACACCGAGTTCTTTCTCATCATCTTCTAATACAGAAAAACTAGAGGCGACTTGTTCTAATATAATATCATCAACATCTAAACCACAACGCTCAACACACTTTACAATATTTTGAGCCGCGCTTTGTGCCCCTGTCACGAGGTGAACTCGTGCTTCTAGACGTACACCCGACATTCCCACAGGATCACGAATACCTTCTTGATTGTCGATGACAAAGTCTTGTGGTAAAACATGCAAAATACGCTGATCCGCTGGAATCGCTACCGCTCTTGCCGCATCAAGGACACGATCTAAGTCAGCTTCACTAACCTCTCGGTCTCTAATGGCCACAATACCGTGTGAATTTAAACTGTGAATATGACTCCCTGCAATACCTGCAAAGACAGAGTTAATATTAACACCTGCTGTTAATTCTGCTGCTTCGATAGCATGTTGAATTGATGAAATAGTCTTCTCAATATCAACCACAACCCCTTTTTTCATACCACTAGAAGGGTGTTGTCCAATACCGACAATATCTAAGCGTGAGTCGTGAGAAACTTCCCCTATCAACGCAACAACCTTTGATGTTCCAATATCAAGGGCAACAATCATGTTGGGATCTTCATGGTTTGACATTTTTTATTTTCCTATCAGCCTTCAATAAGGTATTGATTGTCTAGCACTAACCGTGTGCTAAGCCCACTATACGCCTTTATTCCATTTAACAGCAAAACCATTAGTATAACGCAGGTCTACTGTGTCTATTTTTTTTACTTGTCCTATCAGTTGTTTGCCATAACCAACAATAAACCGCCGAATACGTCGCTCTTGTTCGCGTCGTCCTACCTTTACATTTAAACCATTCGCAAGCTTCAACGTCCAAGAACCTCGTGTATCCTCTGTAAAGGCTACAATATCAATGGGGAAGTCTTTCATCCACGCGCTAACTTTTAAATAATTTTCAACCATTTCTCGCCCTTTATCAAAAGGACTGTACAGCATCGGAAGCTTGCCTCTTTTTGCAGGTAAATTAACATCAACCACTTCGCCGAATTCATTCACCATACCTTCAGTTCCCCAAAAAGCAATAGGGGTTTGTTCCTGTATTTTAACCAATAATTTATCAGGCCACACACTGGTTAGGGAAGCCGAATAAACCCAAGGGTTAAACTCAATTTCCTCTTCCAAACTTTTGCTGTCTAGCAAATATAAATTTGTTTTTACAAAAGGTTCAATAATAGGCTGTAATGATGCTTTATCCAAATATTTCAAATCACCACGAACTTCCACCGACTTGATCTTCAAGTGTGTTGGGTCTTTAATCCAATACGTCATAAACACCATCACTAACACAGGAAACATAAACGAAGATAAAAAAGCGGTGACTCGCCAGTCTTTAACTGGAAGTTGTTTAAAAAAAGTAGACGACTTTGCCGTACTTTTCTTTTTTCTAGAAGCTACCCTCCTTGTCACTTGAGCTTTCCTTTTCTTCATCAATATCCCTTTACTCCATACTGTGACAACGCGTATGATTTATTGCTCTACTCCACAAGAAGTTTCTAGAATACGCACCACTAACTCCTCAAATGGAATTCCTGCGGCTTTCGCTGCCATCGGCACCAGCGAATGATCTGTCATACCAGGTACAGTATTGACTTCAATAAGGCAAAAATCACCTGCTTGATCACGGATCATATCAACACGCCCCCAACCCTGCCCTACGATTGCATCAAACGCTTCTTTTGCTAATAACTTAAGTTTTTCCTCATCCTCATGACTTAAACCACAAGGACAAAAATATGCCGTGTCATTGGAACAATATTTTGCATCATAATCATAAAAATCACGTTGGACTTCAAGTCTTATTGCAGGCAAAACCTCATCACCCAATAGCGCGACGGTATACTCATCCCCTGTGATCCATTGTTCTGCAAAAACTAAAGCATCATAAACAGCCGCACTTTCATAGGCAGCGTAAAGCTCACTCTGTTTTTTCACCTTTGTCATACCAATGCTGGAGCCTTCATTGGCAGGTTTTACGATTAAAGGCAAACCGAGTGTTGCGGCAACAGCCTCAAAGTCACTTTCAGCAGTTAATACTTCGAAAGCGGGAGTTGATAGATTAGCACCCCTCCAGATACGCTTTGTCATGAGCTTATTCATGCTAATCGAGGATGCCATCACACCACATCCAGTATAAGGTATTTGCAATAATTCTAAAGCACCTTGAAGCTCCCCATCTTCACCCCCTCGCCCGTGCATAATATTGAAAACACGCGTAAACTCACCTGATTTTAACACCGTAAATACATTTCTATCCACATCCACACCATGAGCGTCAATGCCTTTTCCTTTTAGAGCCTTTAAAACCGCTTGACCACTATTGAGTGAGATTTCTCGCTCTGCTGCCCAGCCCCCCATAAGTACTGCAACTTTACCCATATCAGTACTCATAATAAACCCTGCTCTGATGATAATGCCTTAGGTAGATTAGCAGAAATCATGCCAACACTCCCTGCCCCTAATGTTAATAAAATATCACCATCTTTCAACTGACTTAATAACATTTCATCCACATCAGCTTCCTTAGCAACAAAAATGGGGTCAACTTGACCTCGATTGCGAATAGCACGGGCTAATGAACGACTATCTGCACCTGCAATAGGCTCTTCGCAAGCAGCATAAACATCCATTAAAAGCAATACGTCAGGCTCTGAAAGTACTTGTGAAAAATCTTCAAATAAATCACGGGTACGGGTAAAACGATGCGGCTGAAACAGCACCACCATGCGTCGATCAGCCCATGCAGTACGTACAGCCTGCATCGTAGCCTTCATCTCGGTGGGATGATGACCATAATCATCCACCAAGGTAATCGTTCCTTGTTTTGTTTTTATATCACCATAAAATTGAAAGCGACGACCCACCCCTTCAAATTTCTTTAAGCCATTAATAATCGCTTCATCCTTTACCCCTATTTCAGAAGCAACAGCAATCGCCGCGAGGGCATTTTGCACATTATGCTCTCCTGGCATATTGAGCGTAATATCCAGCTTTGTTTTACCCTCCCTTAAAACCGTAAAATAGCTTTGTGTTCCTTCGTAACGGACATCAATCGCTCGAATATCAGCAGGATAGTGAATCCCATAACTGACAATTGTACGGGTTACTTCAGGCAAGATATCACAAACATTTTCATCATCAACACATAAAATAGCCAGACCATAAAAAGGTAAATGATGTAAAAACTCCACAAAAGTTGCTTTTAGCTTTTCAAAATCACCATCATAGGTTGATAAGTGATCGGCATCAATATTGGTAACAATAGAAATCATTGGTTTTAATAATAAAAAAGAAGCATCACTTTCATCCGCTTCTGCGACTAAATATTCCCCCGTACCCAGCCGTGAATTACTTGCCGTACTGTTGAGTTTCCCACCAATAACAAAGGTAGGGTCTAAACCACCTTCTGCTAAAACACTGGTCACTAAACTTGTTGTTGTTGTTTTACCGTGAGTCCCTGCAACAGCAATACCATTACTAAAGCGCATAATTTCAGCCAGCATTTCAGCTCGTGGTACCACAGGAATATTATGATCACGTGCTGCCATCACTTCTGGGTTATTTTCATCCACAGCAGAAGATACCACCACGACATTAGCCCCTTGAATATTAGCTTTTGAATGTCCTTTATAAACGACTAAACCTAGCCCTGCTAAACGTTGTGTCATTGCACTTTCAATAAGATCAGAACCACTCACTTTGTAACCAATATTAGCGATAACCTCTGCAATCCCCCCCATACCTGCACCACCAATACCGACAAAGTGAACATGTTTGATACGTTTCCGTGCTAAATCAGTTTCTGCCCTCATATTTTTTCTCCTTTTTTATTATTAGTATTCTCGTCAGACACAAAATGCTTATCAAAATGATAACCTGCTAATGAGGCACAAATTGAGGCAACATCTTGTGTTGCCATCGGTTTTGCTAATACTCTTGCCTGTTGGCTCATGTTTAATAGTTTTTTCCGATCATTGAGCAAGGCTTTCAAAACTGCACTCAATGATGTTTTATTAAACTCAGTTTGCTGCATCATAATCGCCGCTTGGTGGTCAGATAAATAGCGTCCATTAGCGGTTTGATGATCATCAACAGCATAGGGATAAGGCACAAGCACGGCAGCAAGCCCTGCTGTTGCAACTTCGGCGACGGTCAGCGCCCCCGAACGACAAATAACCAAATCAGCCCAGGCATAAGCTTCTGCCATATCTTCAATGAAAGGTGTGACCTCAGCCTCAACACCTAATGATTGGTAAGCGTTCTGTGTCACTTCCTGTTTACCATTACCTGCTTGATGTCGTACCTGTAGAGGATGTTTAAAATCACACAACGCTAAGGCTTGAGGTACTGTTTCATTCAGTGCTTGCGCGCCTAAACTTCCTCCTACAATCAATAACCTTAGGGCACCGCTACGCTCAAAAAAACGTTGTTCTGGTGGTAAAATATCACGAATATCTTTTCTTACAGGATTACCCACCGCAATAATTTTACCTTCAGCTTTATCCTTTTTCTTTGGAAAGGTATTAGGGAAACCTTCCAAAATATGTGTACTCAAACGACTCAATAATTTATTCGTTAACCCTGCAATCGCATTCTGCTCATGAATAACGACAGGTGTTCCCATCAATGCGGCAACCAAACCACCCGGACCTGCAACAAACCCTCCCATTCCTAACACCACAGCAGGACGATGCTGACGCATAATTGCAATCGATTGAAACAACGCTTTAACCAGTTTAAAAGGTGCAAGCAACAGTGGCATTACTCCCTTTCCACGTAAACCATTAACCTCTAGCCATGCCATATCAATACCTGCCGCTGGAATAACCCGTGCTTCAAGCCCTTTACGTGTACCCATCCAGATAATAGGAATATCTTGCTCAATAAGCGCACGCGCTACTGCCAGACCAGGGTAGACATGCCCACCCGTTCCACCTGCCGTCACCAAAATAGGTCGCTTATCGGACATTTTTAAGATCCCTCATCTTCACTCTCGTTTTCCTTGGTTTGATCGTAACGGCATTGCGTTTTTTTGGCTTGCGTCCTAAAGGAGCACACTTCTTTTTAACCACGCTTCTTATTTGTGTCTTTTTTTGATGTTGCTTTTTACTTTTTGCAACCTCATCTGCTGACAAACCAAAAAGCGCAATTTGAGTATCACGGTGTACTCTCATCAAAAAAGCCATCGCAATTAAGGTCACTAACAGGCTGCTTCCACCATAACTAATCAGTGGCAGAGTTAAGCCTTTTGGTGGTAAGAGAGCTAAGTTTACTCCCATATGAAATAAGGATTGAAACCCGATCCAAAAACCAATGCCATAAGCAATATAAGCGGCAAAATGCAGCTTAGCTTTGTCGGCATTAAAACCAATGACAAAAGCACGTTGTACAATCCATGCAAACAAAAGCAAGGTAACCACAATACCAATAAAACCAAATTCTTCGGCTAATACAGCAAATACAAAATCATTATGTGCTTCGGGTAAATAAAATAGCTTTTGAACACTACCTCCCAACCCTGTACCAAACCACCCACCATCACCCACCGCCATTAAAGCATGAACGGTTTGATAAGCTTTACCTGAGGCATTAGCCCAAGGGTCTAGGTAAGCCAAAATCCGTGCGCCACGATAACCCATCATCACAAGGGGAATCGCAATGATGATAACCGCAACAATTAACACACCAATACGCAACAGCTTAACACCGCCTAAAAAGAGGAGTGCAACAGCTGTTGCGGTGATAACAACCGAACTTCCAAAATCAGGCTCTAGCATCAACAAGGTATCAACAACCGCTAAAATCATCAATGGAATCATCAATGGCTTCCATGAGTCCGACTGCGCTAAGTTTCGCCCATGACGTACCAAGTACCCAGAGATATAAAGAATCATACTGAGTTTAGCAATCTCAGACACTTGAATTGAGAAACCACCAAAGCTAAACCAACGATAACTTCCATTCACCTCTTTACCTATAAAAGGGATCAAAACCAATACTAGTGACAATATAATAACGGGGAGTAACTTTGCCCCTAAATTCTGCCAAAATAATGTTTTCACATTATAAACAACGAAAGCAAAAAATATGCCGACAACGAAAAAAATCAATTGTCGATTGAGAAAAAAATAAGGGTTGCCATAGTTTTTTTCTGCCACAGCAACAGAAGCAGAGCTCATCACCACAAAGCCCAAACCCGCCAAAATAAAGAGTGCGATCAACAATTCACGATCAACATAACGCTCCCAACTGGGTTGAAAGTTAGCCAGAGGATGAAATTTTGAAGTGGGCATTAAACCTCCTCTATTTCTTTGCGAGCGACGACACACTGAATAAACGTATCACCCCGTACTTGATAATTTTCAAACTGATCGAAACTGGCACAGGCTGGGGACAATAATACCTTATCCCCCACTTGAGCTTGTTCTGCGGCTAAAGCAACCGCTTGCGACATATCCGTTGCACGGAATTCTGGAACAACCTGCGCTAAAACGGCTGATATAATATCGGCATCTTCACCCATTAAAATAACAGATCGGACATTATTCTTGACCGCCGTAACTAAAGGAGAAAAATCAGCGCCTTTACCTTGCCCTCCTAAAATAAGAACAATCGGTTCTTCAAGACCTTCTAATGCAGCAAGAGTTGCTCCAACATTGGTGCCTTTAGAATCATTCAACCAGTCAACACCCTTAATATTAGCAACCCATTGAGTACGATGGTCCATCCCCGTATATTCAGTTAATACCGCTAACATAGCTGAACGTTTAAGCCCTGCCTTTTCACCCATTGCAAGAGCCGCTAATGCATTGGCTTGATTATGCTGACCTTGTAGTTTTATTTCAGAAACAGGAAGTAAACACTCCTCGCCTTTAGCTAGCCATATTTCATTATTGTTCTTACGTAAACCGTAATGACCTGTTTCAGGGGAGTCTAACCCAAAAGAAAGTTGTGTTTTATTTTCTGATGCTAAAGCCATTGCCATAGGGTCATCCCGATTAACAAGCGGGTGATCACAACCGTGATAAATCAGACCTTTCGTGGCGGTATAATGTGCAAAGTCATGATAACGATCTAAATGATCCTCGCTAATATTAAGCACAACCGCCATCGCTGTTTTTAATGAGGGCGTTGTTTCCAGTTGAAAACTAGAAAGTTCGAGGATATACAACTCAGTATCATCGTGTTCCAATAAATCTAAAGCAGGTATACCAATATTCCCACCCATTTGAGCCTTTATTTGTGATTTTTCTGCCATTAACTGTAATAGCTTGGTAACGGTCGTTTTACCGTTAGATCCCGTTATCGCAATAACAGGTGCAACAACAGCTTGTGCAAATAGCTCAATATCACCAATAACCTCAGCACCCGCATCACAAGCCTGCTGTATCACAGGGGTAGCAACCGCTAGTCCAGGGTTTACCACTAATCGTTTTGCATTTGTAAAAATAGTGGCATCAAAACCACCAAAATAACGTGGAATATGGGGGTAATCCCGAATCAGTTCATCAGCACAAGGGGGAGATTGGCGACTATCTGTCACGGCTAGATTACAGCCCTTTTTCTCTAAATAACGCACTACAGACAAGCCCGTCGCCCCCAAGCCAACGACTAATGTATCCCACATTAGTCGTTGGCTTGGGGGCGCATCATTGGTTTTCTGAGTGAGGTCTCTTTGCGTCATTTAATGCTATACTTTTCCTTAAGTCATTAACGTATTTTCAAGGTTGCCAAACCAATCAATACAAGAATTATAGTAATAATCCAAAAACGGACAATCACCTTTGGTTCTGCCCAGCCTTTTAATTCAAAATGGTGATGTATCGGTGCCATTCTAAAAATGCGCCGCCCTGTCATTTTGAACGAAGCAACTTGTAAAATAACCGAAACGGCTTCCATAACAAAAATTCCGCCCATAATACCCAAGACAATCTCTTGACGTACAACAACCGCGATAACACCTAATGCAGCACCTAGCGCAAGTGCGCCAGTATCACCCATAAATATTTGAGCAGGGTAACTATTAAACCATAAGAAACCTAACCCAGAACCAAAGATAGCACCGCAGAAAATGGCGACCTCACCTGCATTTTGCACATAGGGAATGCCTAAATAACCCGCAAATTTTATATTCCCTGTTAAATAAGCAAAAATCCCAAGCGCAGCAACCACCATAATCGTCGGCATAATGGCTAAACCATCCAGTCCATCCGTCAAATTAACCGCATTACTAAAGCCAACAATCACAAAATAAGTCCACGGAATAAACAGCCATCCAAGCTGCCAAAACCAATCTTTAAAGACAGGCAAATAAAGGGTGGTTTCAGTCCCTGATTCTGCGGTTACAAACAAAACAGTTGCCGCAACGAAAGCAACTAAAGATAAGCTAAGGTACTTCATTTTTGCTGAAAGTCCTTCACTATTACCGTATTTCAGTTTGATATAATCATCGACCCCACCGACTAAACCAGAGGCTAAGGTCGTTAATAAAACAATCCAAATATAAAGGTTGGATAAATCTCCCCATAATAAGGTAGCGACAGCAATTGCGAGTAAAATCAAAGCACCACCCATTGTCGGTGTGCCTGCTTTCGCAAGATGAGACTCGGGGCCATCATCACGGATACTTTGACCAATTTTCAACGCCTTTAAACGCCGAATCATCCAAGGACCTAAAAAAGTCGAAATCCCTAAGGCAGTCAATATTGCCATAATTGAGCGTATAGTAAGGTATTGAAACACATTAAAAAAACTAAAGTGTTCAGACAACCATTCAAAAAGAATTACGAGCATTTTACAACCTCTTGAGGGATAACATTTTGATTGCTTAATGCTTCAACAATACGCTCCATTTTCATTGCTCTTGAGCCTTTTACCAATACGGTCATACTACTTTCTAGTTCCTGTTTTAAACAATCTAATAATGGCTTAATTTCATTAAAACTATAAGCCCCTTCCTCAAACTTTTCAGCCGCTTGTTGACTATAATGACCTAAACAATACAGTTTATCTATACCCTGCTGTTTAGCATAGACTCCAATATCTGCATGCAGTTGGGCGGTGTTGTCGCCTAACTCACCCATATCACCTAACACTAAAATGCGTTTCGCCGTTTTCTTTCTTGATAAAACATCGACAGCAACACGTGCTGAATCAGGGTTTGCATTATAGGTATCATCAATAATCTCAATCCCTTTTATGCCCTTCTTCGGTGCTAACCGACCTTTAACAGGGCGCAAATTTTCTAAACCCTGTTTTATAGTTTGTAAGTCAATACCAATAGCAAGTGCAGCAGCACTAGCCGCCAAGGCATTCATTTTATTGTGATGTCCCTGCAGGCAAAGCAAAATAGATAAGCTTTCAGTCCCAACCGTTAATAGCAAACGATCATCACTCTCAGCATCACTCACGCTCGCTTTAACATCCGCTTGCTCACTAAACCCAAAACGAATAACGTCTCTATTGCTATTACATGAGATCCAATAATCAGCATAGTCGTCATCCCTATTAATCACAGCAATCCCTTCCAATGTTAACCCTCTGAAAATTTCTGCCTTCGCACGAGAAACCCCTTTAACATCACCAAAACCTTCTAAATGAGCCGCACCTGCATTATTCAAAATAGCAACATCAGGACGTGTAATCTGTGTTAGATAATCAATTTCACCAAAATGATTAGCACCCATCTCAACAACCGCATAGTCATCATCACGTAATCGCAACAGGGTTAGTGGCACTCCGATCTCATTATTAAGATTACCAAAGGTTGCCATTACTTTGCCTTTACAGGATAAAATAGCCGCTAACATTTCCTTTACCGT
>JAGLBW010000028.1 GCA_023146545.1 Cocleimonas sp. | reverse complement strand
GGCAAATCACAGTCTACTTTCTCATGTACAAATACCGCTCCCGCCTGTTGTTTTATTGAATCAATAAAGTCATGAGCATCAAAACGTTCACCCACCAAGGCTATAAATAATTCATCCGATTTTACGCTACGAGAATCGGTTGAAATCGCATTAATAACACGGTCTTCACCGATCAAAACACCATCAGCCATTGCGGCAATTTCTGATAAATACCATGTCATGCCACGATTTCCCCAAATATTTTCAGCACTTGTTCACGATCATCGAAAGGCTCCGTCCTATCCGCTAAAATCTGCACTTGCTCATGACCTTTACCTGCAATTAGGACAACATCACCCTCTTTTGCTTGCTGTAAAGCCAAACGAATGGCAACGGCTCGATTATGTTCAATGGTGACCTGATCATAATTTTCAAAGCCTGCAATAATATCACTCATTATTTTTTTAGGATCTTCTGTTCGGGGATTATCATCCGTTACAATCACAATATCCGCACCCTGCTCTACAACACTTGCCATCAAGGGACGCTTTCCACAATCACGATCGCCCCCACAACCAAAAACACAAAAAATACGTTGTTGTGTATGACCACGTAGCGCTGTTAATACCGAACGTAGCGCGGTTGGTGTATGCGCATAATCAACAACGCTCAATATTGGTGGGGTATCAATTCGCTCCATTCGACCTGAAACTGTGGTGACTTGATTTAAGCCTTTCAATGCATCATTAAACGGCACACCAAGACTTAACATTGCAGATAATGTTGCGAGTAGGTTACTTAAATTAAACCAACCTAAAACGGAAGCCTGTAATTTGCCCTGCGCAGGGCCGAAAGAGAGGTTCGCCTCAATACCTTTTAAGGTGAATTTCACATTACTGGCAATCAGTTCAGCCTTTTGATCAGATCCTAAACCACTGTTTTCAGACTCAACCCAATAACGTAAAATAAGCCCAGAAGATTTTATCGTACCGCGTTGAGCTATTATTTCCAAACTAAACACATCATTCTGATTCAGAACTATATTATTTAACTCAGGACGTAAAAACAATTTTTGTTTTGCCTGAGCATAAGCCTCGATTGTGCCATGATAATCAAGATGATCACGGGTTAAATTCGTTAGCACCGCCACATCAAAAGCAACACCATTCACTCGACCCTGATCCAAAGCATGGGAGGAAACCTCCATCGAAACATATTTGACTCCCTCCAGCGCCAATCGACTTAAAAGCTTATGGACACTAATCACATCAGGCGTTGTATGTGTCGCAAGGTGTAAGCTTGTTGGCAAACCAATCCCTAAGGTTCCCATAACCGCTGTTTTTTTACCTAAAGCATTCATTGCTTGAGCAAAGAAGTGGCTAACACTTGTTTTACCATCAGTCCCCGTAATCCCTACAATACTTAGACCATAATTTGAAAGCGTATTACCTTTTTTATCCTTTATTTGATAAAAGCGTTCAGCAATATCACCGAGTTGATCTGATAGCTTTGGCACTTCAAAAGTAGGAATACTCAGTACCTCCAAGTCACTTACACTCTCATGCTCACCAGAGGTGTCAGTTTCCCAAACAACAGCAACCGCACCCTGTTGTTGCGCCTTTAGCACATACTTTAAACCGTGTGTTTGAGTCCCTTTTAAAGCAACAAATAACATGCCACTCTGAATTTCACGGCTATCTAAAGTTAGACCTGAAATAAAAAGCTCAACAGGTATATCACCCGAGAGATTGCTGACACTGGATAGCACAGATTCCAAGGATCTCATCATTTAAGAAGCCCCGCCTTTCATCGTGTGTTGAGCATGTTTTGTTGCAGGTAAGTTATCAGGTGGTATATCCAAAATTCTTAGGGTGCTCGCCATAATTTTAGCAAAGATAGGCGCGGCAATACGCCCACCTGTTGCATGTTTAACACGAGGCTCATTAATCATGACCGCAACCACTATACGTGGGTCAGAAGCAGGGGCTAGACCAATAAAACTGACTACTTTTCGATCTTTTCGATAACGTTTATTAATAAACTTGTAAGCTGTTCCTGTTTTTCCTGCAACATGATAACCTTCTATTGTAGCCTTTTTTCCTGTTGCTTTTTTTTGCACAACCGCTCGCATCATCCTTAACACTGCATTCGCATTTTCTATCTTCATCACGCGTTGACCTGCAATTTTTTTCTCACGTTTTAAAATACTCAAAGGGTACAAGATCCCCTCTGTTGCAAACGCGGTATAAGCATGTGCTATTTGCAACAAGCTAACAGAAGCACCGTACCCATAGGATAATGACGCACGATCCACATGCCCCCATTTATCATAGTAAGTCAATGTGCCCTGCGCCTCATTCGGAAAGCCTGCATTAGGCTTTCGCCCTAAGCCAACCCGACTCAAAAATTTCCATTGCCCACTGGGTTTCATTAGCAAGGCCACCTTACTCACACCGACATTACTTGATTTTGCTAAAATTCTATCGAGGGTCATAGAACCATAATTAATCGGATCACGAATCATTGTCTTCCCCATTTTCATATACCCTGGAGAGGTATCAATTAAAATATCAGCACCAATAACACGTTCTTCTAAAGCAGCAGCAATGGTCAACGGTTTCATCGTTGAACCTGGCTCAAAAGCATCCATCACCGCACGATTTCGATAACGATAAGGCTCTAATTCTGAACGCACATTGGGATTAAACCCAGGCATGTTTGCCATTGCTAAAATTTCACCCGTATAAGCATCTAAAACCACAACAGAACCTGCCTTAGCATTCATACGATAAACCTGCCCTTTCAACTCACGATAAGCTTGAAACTGAATACGCTTATCAATGCTTAACATCACCTGTTGACCGGGTATCATTTTTTTAATCTGTTCGATATTTTCAATTAATCGTCCACGACCATCACGCACCACCCGTTTTCGACCCGAAACGCCTGCTAAATGTGCATTCATTGAACGCTCAATACCTTCAACACCCTTATCATCGATATTGGTAAAACCGATCACATGAGATAAGGCTTCTCCCATAGGATAAAAGCGACGATACTCTGAAGTACTGTGAAACGAGGGCAACGCCAAGTCTGAAATATCCTTTGATAACTCAGGCGGTATTTGTCGTGCTAGGTACATAAATTTACGGCGTTTATTCTTTTCCAGTTTTTTCTGCAACTTAGTGAAATCAATTTTTAATAATTCAGCCATCTTTTGCAAACCACTGTCCAGCTTATTCAGCCGTGCTTTAGCCAACAACGCTTCTTTTTCAACCACATTACCTGTTGCAGCCAATAAATCAGCACGTACCCTGAATAATTTACGTGGATTACACCAAACAGAATCAACAGGTGAGCTAATCGCTAAAGACTCTTCATTACGATCGACAATCATGCCTCGATAAGGAGGCACAGAGACCTCACGCATTTGCCGTTTATCTGCTTGTTTTTGCAACCATTGCTGTTGAAAAATTTCGAGATAACCCGCACGTAACAATAAAACACCAATAAGAAACAATAAAAAACTCAATAACGCAAAACGCCGACCTCGATAAACGGGCGGCAACTTATGGGATGATTTAGCTACTTTGACTTTACGGAGCATTACTCTCTTACCATTTTTTTGTTTTTAGCCTTTGGCATTCGCATGCCCAAATTTTCACGCGCTTTCCGTTCAACATAAATTTCGTTCAGTACCACCCCTTGTTCCAGTTTCAAGCGACTCCAATGCGCAATTAAAATATTATGATGCTTCTCTAACTTTTGAGATTCAACGAATAAAGCACGTGATTGGTGTCGATGCATAACCACCATAATCGCCACCACAATCACTGTAAGGTACAATACTAATAACACCGCCAGTGACCATTGAGATGATATTTTTTCACCATCTTTCATGCTGTGTTTTCTCCAACCCTCATAATCGCACTACGTGAACGCGGATTGCTTTCGATCTCCTCCGAAGATGCTTTAATTGCTTTCCCCACCAACTTAAAGTCGGTTAAACACGGATCACCCCTTACTGGAAAACCCCGTGGCAGTTGAGGCCCTCTTGATTTTTCTTTAAAAAATCGTTTTACAATACGATCTTCTAAAGAATGGAAACTAATCACCACAACCCGACCATTTTTCGCTAAAGAAGCCAAGGTTTGTTCTAAGCAAGCCAGTAAATCATCCAGTTCTTTGTTGATGAAAATCCGTATCGCCTGAAAACTACGTGTTGCAGGGTGCTTACCTTTTTTTTGTTTTGCCTTCGGGATTGCAGCAGCAATAATACCTGCTAAGCGCAACGTCGTTTGAATCGTTAAACGTTCTCTCTCTTTCAAAATTGCCCGTGCAATTCGACGCGAGAAACGCTCTTCACCAAACTGCCATAACACCGTAGCAATTTCATCTTCATCCGCTTGATTCAACCACTCTGAGGCACTTTCACCTACCTCAGGATTCATCCGCATATCTAAATCGCCATCACGCTGAAAACTAAACCCACGGGAAGCATCATCCAATTGAGGCGAAGAAACACCCAGATCGAGTAACAAACCATCAAGTTTTAGATCCAGACCAAAGGTTTCTTGTGCTAACGGAAAATCTTTAAACGAACCTTGCCAAACTATAACACGCTGATCATCCTCATATACTTTTTGGGCATGCGCAATCGCTTCAGGATCTTTATCAATCAACAACAGCTTTCCATTAGCACCAAGGTATTCGAGAATATGATTTGAATGACCTCCACGCCCAAAGGTTGCATCAATATAAAAACCGTCTTGTTTAACAGACAAGGCTTCTACCGCCTCTTTCAATAATACTGTTGTGTGCTGAAAATCTAACGCTATTAGGTCACTCATAACTTTGTCCACAATCTATAAAAAAATAGTCTCGTTTTCATAATTTAAACTTATTAGCAATACAATTGAAACGTGTTTACAACTGTTTTTTTAAGCTAAGGGGTAATCAAAATAAATCACATAAAAAAACCAGTTAACACGGCATTAAAAGAAATATTAATTATGTAAAAAAAACATTTTTCTAATATCATATTTTCAGAACACACTGGTTTCAAAAAACGCTATTAAGCATAGAGGAAAGGAAAAACACTAACTTTCTTCTTTTAAAAAATCGCAACCCAAATAAATTATAGTCCTCAAACCTCTACAGGTCTATACCGCAACTGTTGATTTCCATACAAGACAAACACTTAGAAAAAACATATCAACAAAGAGGTTAGCATTTAGTGGAAAATTCTTTCAGAACAACTAACTATCAATACCTATTAATAGATTATTTTATGTTTATTAGCAATGAACGACATTTAGTATTTACCCCTAGAACAGAGGCTATTTTTTAGGAAAATAACATTTAAGATCAGAGTCTAACTTCATTCTGAATATGTTTTAACAACTTCACAAATCCATAAAAATATTTTATAAGAGAAATACTTTTAAATTTGGTTAAATAATAATCACCGACTAATTAGCAAGCAATTGATGATCAATAAAAAATAAAAAAATAGGTAGAGTTGACCTATAAGCCGGGTTCTGTCTTGGATAATCATTCATCTGGATGATATGTCACCATACACCTCTAGCAATCTACCCGAATACGACGCGGGTCACGTCAATAGTATTCCTATTTGATCTTGCTCCGAACGGGGTTTACCTTGCCACAAACTGTTACCAGTTGCGCGGTGCGCTCTTACCACACCCTTTCACCCTTACCACACCGCTAAAAAAAGTAATGTGGCGGTCTTCTCTCTGCTGCACTAGCCATCAGCTCACACTGCCCAGACGTTATCTGGCGTTCTACCCTATGGAGCCCGGACTTTCCTCCCTTTTATCAAACTGATAACAGAAAAATAAAAGCGCGATTATCTGGTCAACTCTGCGCGGGGTATCCTAACAAAATCACTTTACGATTGATAGCTTATAAATCAACAATAAAACTATTTTTAGAACTTAATTTAAAAACAATTTAGAACCTAATCACTTTACTGCTTATAATATTCTCACCTTACCTGAAAATAAAACACCCCATTAGCAACTCGCTCTAAAAGCAACAATTTCATCAATTTCATCCTCCTCTTCAAGATTTGTGCCTTGATTCTGTTCTTTTTCTGTTATATCGATTATTTCTGATAATTTTTCCAGCTTTTTACTAATCAGTGATAAGGCTAGTTTTTTCTCATGAGCTTGTCGTTCAGCCCCTTGGTATTTTTCTTTTAGCGCGATTAACTCTTGTTTAAGCTGTTGCCTATGCGCTTTCATTTTATCTCGGTTTATTTGATAACTTTCCAATGCACCAATTGAAAAAACATCACCTTGCAACTCACCAAACAAATCGTTCTGGTGTTGTCGTTGCCATTGGCTATATCGCTTTTTTTCATGGTATTTTTCAGCTAATTTATTTTCGCAGAACAAAACATATTCTTTGCTATTTTGTAATTCCCTGTGTGCTTTTTCCATACGAAGTGTTCTTAATTCTTTTAACTTTTCTAAGCTCATTTTATCTCAACTTTGTTTCTAAGATAACAACTGCATTAATTGTGGAATACTCGTTGCAGGCTTTGCAACCTCTTCAGTGCGTTGACGCAGAAAATCATTAATCGCATCAATTTTTGCTAACGCCTCATCCGCTTCAAGATCAACACCAGGCTGGTACTCTCCTACGCGCACCAAAAATTCAATATCTTTATGCTTTGCCATCAAACGACGCACTTTTGCTGCAGCCGTAACGTGCTGAGGGTGAACCACTGCTGACATAACACGACTAAGGCTTTGTAAGACATCAATAGCGGGATAATGATTTTTAGCCGCTAGCTCACGAGATAGCACAATATGCCCATCGAGTAGAGAGCGAATCTCATCGGCAATCGGGTCTGACATATCATCGCCCTCGACTAAAACGGTATAAAACGCGGTAATAGAGCCACGATCAGAACGTCCAGCTCGCTCTACTAATAAAGGTAATTCCGCAAAAACTGAGGGAGGAAATCCCCGACGTGCAGGGGCTTCACCTGCCGCCAAACCAATCTCCCGTTGCGCTCGGGCGAAGCGGGTTAAAGAATCCATCATTAATAAAACATTTTTTCCTTGGTCTCGATAGTACTCGGCAACGGCTGTCGCAACATAGGCCGCTTTTAAACGCTCTATCGAGGGACGGTCTGATGTTGCAATGATCAACACTGTTTTTTTCATACCTTCTTCACCCAAAGAATCTTCGATAAATTCCCTGACTTCTCGACCCCGCTCTCCAATCAACGCGATGATATTAATATCGACATCGGAATGTTGCACTAACATACTCATAAAGGAGCTTTTACCCACACCAGCACCTGCAAATACCCCCATGCGCTGCCCAACACCGCAGGTTAAAATACCATCCATGACACGCACACCCAACGCCATTGGTTCATTAATAATATCGCGTGTCAGTGGCGAGGGTGAAGGGGCAATAACAGGGTAATTTTCATCAAGCTTCAACGTTGAAATATCACGTCCACCAGCATCCATAATATTTCCGACACCATCTAACACGCACCCTACTAAATCATCACCTACCGCAACGGTTAAAGATTTACCTGTTGCCACAACCGATGTCCCTGTTGACATCCCTCGCATATCACCAATGGGAGCGAGCAAGACTTCATTATGATCAATGCCAATCACTTCAGCAGGCATTCCTTCATCAGAAGCCTTGTTTTTTAATAAACACAACTCTCCAATACTTGCCTGTGGCAATATCGCACGCACCACCGTTCCTGCTACTTGCACAATACGACCCTGTAAGGTTAGCGCAGGTACTTCACTCACTGCCTTATGTAATTGCTCTGAAATTTTATTTAATGACATAATGTTGCTTTTCGATGCTGAATAAAAAAGGCGTAGTTTTGAATCTAACAAAAACCCTTGAAGACGAAGCTATCACAAGCTACTCCGATACTTTTAATTGCCCTAAAGAACGCAACCGTGTCTCTGCGGTTAATTCTTGAAAGGATAAAACAGGAATAATCACCATTTTTGAAGTAAAAAAATTACTCAAATAACGGCGCAACTCCATTGATGTTAAAACGACAGGGCGGGCTGTTAAATTCCCCTCGGCTTGTGCAACTTCCTCATTCATTTTGAGTGTTTCAATCAATTTATCCGCAGCCTGCGGATCTAAAGCCAGAAAGGAGCCTGTTGGTGATTGCCGAATACTGCCTTTAATCATGTCTTCCGCAGCAGGTTCTAATAAATAAACAGGTAAAATACCTGACCCATTTGAGAATTTATGACTAATTTGACGTTTTAATCCCATCCGCACGTACTCTGTCAATAGGGGTAAATCTTTCTCTGTCTCACCCCATTCAACAATCGATTCTAAAATCTGACGTAAATCCCGAATCGAAATAGCCTCTGAAACCAAACGCCGTAATACATCCGTAATTTTAGGTAAGGGAACCAATTGCTGTGCCTCTCGAATCAGCTCCGTATACCCCTGTGCTTCTAGCTTATTAAAGAGCATATGCACTTCTTGCACTCCAACAAATTGAGAAGCATGTTCGCGTAATGCAGAAGCGAGATGAAAAGACAATACTTGAGCCGAGTTAAGTGTTGATATCTTCTGCTGATTTAAATTTTCGGACTGTTCTGGCGATACCCAGACTGTGGGCAAACCAGGTAAAAAATTATCACCTGCTTGATGTGGTATTTTTTTGCTACTTAAGGATTCAACAGATTCTTTTACAAACATATTTCCCATCCCAAAATGACCTTTCCCAACAGGAATACCTTGAATCAAAATATTATATTCATCCTCCATCTCTCCCATTAAGCGAAAACGAATACCTGGAATAGGAATCCCCATATCTTGATAAAAGTTTTTACGAATCGCCGTGAACTCATGATGCAACTCCTCGGGTGAAAGATAAGTTCTTGCTTGATCCGTTAATTCAACTAAAACAGGTGAGACCGCGTCATCATCTGATGATTTAGAGGATTCAATGGCTGCAAATTTAGCTTGATCTGCTAAATTTGCACCAATCAGCGAAGTACCTCCCTTCTCCTCAAAATTATGTGTTTGCATTTGACGCATTAGCATACCCGTCAGACCAAAAACAAAACTAAGGAACAGAAAGACAAAGAAAGGAAAACCAGGAATCAAACCCATAATAAAGACTACCGCTGATGCGATGAGCAACGCATCAGGTTGCGACATCATTTGATTACCAATATCTTGACCTAGATTGGTATCTTCATCAGTTTTAACACGACTGACAATAATCCCCGAAGTGATTGAGATAAAAAGTGCTGGAATCTGTGATACCAAACCATCCCCAATGGTTAGAATAGAATACAGCTCACCCGCCTCACCAACTGACATACCTTGCTGCATTACCCCGACGGAGATTCCTCCTAGAATATTAACAAAGATAATAACTAAACCTGCAACCGCATCACCTTTGACAAACTTCATTGCACCATCCATAGCACCATAAAGTTGACTTCCTTTTTCCAACTCACCACGGCGAAGTCGTGCTTCATCCATAGTAATCACGCCCGAACGCAGATCACTATCAATACTCAT
>JAGLBW010000027.1 GCA_023146545.1 Cocleimonas sp. | reverse complement strand
ACAAAACCAACGACGATATTCCCCCCGACAACAAACTCACCAAACGTTGTCACAATAGAGCCTGCATCTGCTTGTAATAGAATCAGGCGAGTAGTGGAAATACTTAATGCCAGACGAAATAAAGTAGTTAATAACAATACCGAAGGAAAGGAAGCAAACGCTAATGGAGAGGGCATATAAACCCCAATCATTAGCAGTAAAATAGCGCCACTGAGGTTAACACCAATTAATAAGTCGATCACAAAGGTGGGAATGGGCAAAATCATCATAAAGGCAATCATGACCAAAAATATTGCTAATACAATATCATTACGACTTGTAATTTTTAGTAACGTCTCTTGAAGTTTATCACTGAACATCGAATAACCTTTTATTTAAATTTTAAGTATTAAGGTAATCTTGCTTTGTTAGTTTTTCAGAATACATTTTCTAACCGATGACGCTGCTACACGACAAAAATAACAGCACTCACCGAGTCAGGGTAAAACCTCTGTAAAACTCATTATTATTGAGTAAAAAATAGTAATAAAATAGCTTTTATTAAATAAATCTAATTTTATTAGTCGATCAAATCGAAATTAAATTACCTAAACCTACCGTATTCAATAGCTGTTTAACATCTTTATTAACATTTCTAAATTCCAATCTATAACTATTACTATTTTTAATACAATCATTCAATAACACACAAATACCATCTGAAGAAATATAAGAAACCACCTCTAAATCCAAGATTAACCGTCCATTAATAGGCGACTCTATATTTGACAAAACATCACCTAATTCTGATGCAACCTCTGCATCTACCGCAGCATCTAATTTAACGACAGTTGAATAAGCCGTTTCATGTACATTCATTTTCATTTAATCCTTTAACTGAAATATAACAAAGTATTTTTAGTCTACTTTAAAAAAAGACACTTTAGTTTTTCTATTTAATGATGATTAGCAATTCACTTTGACAGCTAGCTTACCAACCTTATTTAATTTAATCTTTTGCTTCTATTTTTTGATGATCAAAAGATCCCATTGCTGTGACGACATATAACTTATTTTTTTTTACCGCTATAATCTTCACGCGAGTACCTGAAGGCAAATCATCACCATAGATACCCCAGACTTGATCATGTAGAACAACCTCTCCACTCCCGTTACTAATTGGTTTTTCTAAGGTAACTTTATACCCAATATATTGCTTCCCAGGGTAAACGGTTAAGACATTATCGGAACCGCTGAAGAGGGATTGATAAATTTGGGTTAATAAAGGACCAAAAAATAAAATCAATAGAATAAATAATAATTGCCAATACCAAGATAGTCCTGTTTCTAACAAAATCAATAAGCTGGTTACAATCGTTGCAATACCAAGCCACATTGCAAAATTATTAGGCAAGACGGAGCGTTTTAATGATCGAAAACCACTCGCTCCTCTTAGCTGTCCTAATTTAGGATTAATGTGTTCAAAATAATTATTTTGCACTAATCGCTTAAAATCAGACCACTTATCTAATAAAGCACTAATATTATTTCTCCAAAAAAAACATATTGATACAAAGATTATTAGATAGTTGGTGAAATGATTACTAGTGATAGCAGACCAAATGTCCTTTTGAAAGGAGTTGAGGACAATAGCGGTATGATTAAACCTATTAAGGGGGGATAAATAAATCAATTAGGAGGACTAAATGACAGCAGCAACTTCACTGATGGTTGTTGATGGAATATATTGATCAATCGTGCCTTCATTCGCTAATTTGGCAGCAAGCGCGGGTTCTGCGACAATTTTGACTTTTTCTTTGTTGGCAATTTCAATCATTTTAAAGCTCATACGATCTTTACCAATGGCAACTAAAATCGGTAGGGGTAAATCCTCATCATATTTTAAGGCAACCACTAAATTAACCCCTGCAACCAACACCCTTGAATCTTTAACTCTTAGAGAAATATCTTGATCCGCCATCCGACGTTGCTCACTGCGTCGCTCACCTTTGATAACGGGATCGCCTTCTTGATTTTTATTTTCGCGCTTCACTTCATCCTTGCTCATGCGCTGATCTTTTAAAAATTGTGATCGTTGAAATATAAAATCAGCCATAGCAACCACAACTAAAATAGGCAGTAAAATAATAATGATTTTTTTCAATAAGCTCTGAAAAACCAGCATTTGACACTCAACATTACAACGAGAGAGATCATGCATATACTCTTGTATACCTAAGCGCACAACATAGAGAATAATAAGACTCATGCCTATAATTTTTAATGATGAGAAAAGAGTTTTAACCAATTGTTTAACTGAGAAAATACGCCCAAATCCTGCAATAGGATCAATTTTACTGCCCTTGGGAATCACAGGGTCAAGTGAAAGCACCAACCCCGTTTGTAGCACATTGCCTAAAATACCTGCGGCAACCATCAGCAATGAAAACGGTAGCACAATACTAATAATTACTTTATTAAACACAGCACCGAAAATATTGGATAACGCAAGATCAAAATCCATGCTGTAAATAAAAGAAATAGAGGTAAACACCTCGGTGATTTGTGAAAACAGCCAATCCCAAGAAAACCAGAAGTAAAGCACTGCAAATAAAAACATCAAGGTCGGGGCAAACTCTTCACTACGTGCTACCTGACCTTTTTCCCGTGCTTGTTCCAGCTTTCTAGACGAGGCTTCTTCTGTTTTACTCTCTTTATCTTCACTCACTTAAGTATCATTTCAAGCACTTGAAATCCCTCCCTAAAATGTAGAAATTTTTCACTCATAAAAGAGGCGACAAAGGTGGTGTAATACATTAGCATCAGCAAGCCTACACCACTTTTTATCGGCATAACTAACAGAAATACATTAAGCTGTGGTACTTGACGACCAATAAAAGCAGCACCCAGCTCAATCAAATACATAATCGCTACAATAGGTCCTGCAATCAGTGCAGCAGTGTACATTAATAAATCAAATTGGCGTAAAAAAACAACCGCTGAATCCAAATCGAATGTTGGAAAGAAGCGGTCAATCGGCCATGATTGATAGCTTAATAAAAGCACTTCATACAATAATAAAAAGCCCCCCGAAGCAAAGAGCAAGGTAACACTCATTAAGGCCAATAGATTACCCAAAGAGGAGGTTTGATCCGCAATAGCAGGGGAAAACTGTTCAGCACTCATTGCCCCTCGTTGAATATCAATAAAGTAGCCTGCCGCACTCACCGCCCAGAAAGGAATACTGAACATAAAACCCATCAGAAAGCCTAAAAGCACCTCTTTTGCAACCACACCGATAATAAATAAGACATCCGTTGGCAAGCTTTGCACTTGCTCTACAGTCATGGGCAAAGTGATGACAGATAAGCCAATAATAATACCGTTGCGCACTAAGCCTGGTAAAATATTACGGTTTAAGAAAGGAACGACTAAAAACACACCCAGTATGCGAGGAATCGACAAACCCCATGCAAACAACCACATTTCACCATTACTAATAAAATCAAACTCATTATTCATGTTGATTTATTTCGGTAAGCGCGGAAATTCATTAAAGATATTAATCGTAAAATCGTATAACTCTGATCCTAACCAACGAACAGTAAACATAATAGCTAACATCACTGCAACTAATTTAAAAGCATGAGGTAAGGTTTGCTCCTGTATTGAGGTTAACGCTTGAAATAAGCTAATAATCAAGCCAACAACCGTTGCAGCAATTAAAACTGGCAATGATAAATAAAGTATTAACTCCATTGCTTGAGATGTAAGGTGAACAAGGATTTCTTGTGACATTTTAAGACACTCCTACTTATTGATAACTTAAAATCAGACCATGGAGTAAGCGCACCCAGCCATCCACTAAAACAAAGAGTAAGACTTTAAAAGGCAGGGAGATAACTGTGGGAGAGACCATAATCATTCCCATTGAAATGAGTATATTAGAAATGATCATATCAATAATAATAAAGGGCAAGTACAATAAAAAACCAATTTGAAAAGCTGAGGTTAATTCGCTGACTAAAAAAGAAGGAATAAGAATTAACAAATGATCGTCTTTTACTTTATCAGCATATTTTTTCGGCCATATCTTTTGAGTTGTATCAATAAAAAAACGACGTTCTTTATCTGTAGAGTGCTTGGTTAAAAAGGCTTTAAAGGGTACAAAACTATCCTCTACTGCCTCTTTAAGCCGTGGGTTTTTAATATCTTCTACGCTCACGTTATGGGTATTAAATCGCTCGTGAGCATTCATTACCACAGGCGCCATGACATATATTGACAAAATAATAGCAAGCCCATTAATTGCTAAATTAGGCGGTGCTTGTTGCAAACCTAATGCACTGCGTACCATGTGGATAACAATCACTATTTTTATAAAAGAACTGGTTAAAATAGCAATAAAAGGAGCTAACCCTAAAAGGGTGAAAACACCCATAAGAACAATAGGATTAGGAACGCTATCCATTGGTATTTATCCCAAACAATTCAATAACACGTACACCGATTTTTCCATTAATATCAACAAGTTCACCAGTCCCCAAGACACGATTTTGTGAACGAATACGCACCACTTCTGTAAACGGTTTATTTAAGTTAATGACATAACCTGAGGTTAAACACTCCACCTCATGAAAGGGTAAAACCATCTCACCAACATCAAATGTTAATGTCACAGGGATTTCCCCTATTTGTGCGATATTATCTTCGCGCTCATTCTCTGACATTTTTTCTGCTCCTGATTCAAGAGTTAGTATTTCGTTCGTCAAACGTGCTCTAAACCTTACATTTGAGGCAAGACGGACAAATAAATTGTTATTTTTTATATTATTTTCTGCTTCAATCAAAAGAACATCGGCAACACTAACGCCGCTAAGTTCCGTGACTGTCAACGTCATCAGTCCCACTTCAAAATAAAGTGAGCTAAGATGGTTATTCCATTCAGGCTCATAAAGAAAAGAAGGCCAACGCTTAATCAATTTCTCAACCACAGGTTGCAATTTTTTATTCATTATTAAAACCGCATCTATTTTTCGTGATTGGTTCTCAGTCACCTTAAAAGCAACCGCATAATCATTAATATCATTAGGCTCTATTTTAAAAAAATTCAGAACATTTAAGCTTATTTTCAATCTTGAAACAATGGCGGTTAACAAGGGTTCAAGTGCTGTTTCCAATAGTTCTGCCCTAAGTTCAAGCGGCAGTTTTTTTAATTTATTTTCAGTGATATAGCCTCTAATTCTATCAATCAAAGGCCATGATGATAGCCATAACGCCGCAGGTACACCTTCTATTTCAACTAACAAACCAATGGAGCGATCATTTATATTAGGCAATTTATTACGAATAAAAACTTGATAAGAAAAACTATCATCATTAAGACTAAATTCAATATATTGCGTTTTAGGTGCAATAAGATTTTTCCATCGAACAAGCTCATCACTACTGTAACGATGAAGCTTAATTTCTTTATAATTTTTTTTCTGTACGATCATTTTTAAAACACTCACCGATACGAAGGTAAGAAAGAAAACGCCAGTAGCAATATTACTCTGAGGTTGCTCTGTATTTTCCTACTTAAACACTTAATCGTTGTGCAGAATACTCTATTCACCACTTAAGATAGATTTAGAAGAAAAACGCAACTAACCCTGTCAACAGACCATTAAGATTGCATTTAGAGTATTCTTTCCACACAAGAGTAAGAAGATAAGACCAGAAAAAAACCTGCTGTTTTTATATTTAAAATTAATAGCCTATATCAAATTTCAGCCATCACTTACGTACTCGTAGTTTATAGAAACCATCTATAATAATTACCTTATTATCCTTTTGAATCAAAATGAATCAGACTAACTGAAGCTTTTTTTATTTCAAAACAAAAAAAAGCCCACCCTTCTAAAGAAGAGTAGGCTTCTATTTTGAGATCATGACGCTAAGTCAACGAAAAACAAAAAAACTATTAACTCATTTAAAAATCATTATGTTAACAATAATTTCACCCTAACCTCACAAATCCAAATCGTATCAAAGATAACGTTCTATTACACGATGTGTACTTTTAGCTTAGCTTAATATAAAACACCATCAAAAGGCTGACCATTCGATCTATCCGCCCAGAAAGAAAAACCACCATCATCATTTTGGGTTCCAACTTTGAAAACAAAACCATCACCGTTAGCATCAACTAATGGCTTCCAACCTTGCCCATGCACCCATTCACGCCCTGAAGTTGCAGCAAACGCACCATCATCTTGCTTCTGCATGCCCCATAACTGTATATCTCCTGCACCATCAAACGACTTCCAAAGCGTTACTTTACTGTCGTTAATACCACTCCAATCTTTTAACTTGACGTTATGACCATTGTTATCAGTTCCCATATGTGTTCCTGGTTGAATCATAACGGGCATGGGTGTTCCAGCATCTCCTTTATCGCCCGTTTCACCTTTCATTCCAGTCTCGCCTTTAGCGCCCGTTGCGCCTGTTTCACCTTTCATTCCAGTGTCACCTTTAGCTCCAGTATCCCCTTTCAACCACTGCAAAACATCTTTATCATCAATTGTCCCATCTTTATTTAAATCCCCTTTTGCTGATGAGAACCATTCAAAGAAGCCATTTCCTACATCGCCCTTATCACCTTTAGCTCCAGCCGCTCC
>JAGLBW010000026.1 GCA_023146545.1 Cocleimonas sp. | reverse complement strand
AAAGTGAAGTCCTGCTTTGTTGCTGAAACAACCTTGCAGGGCAATTTTTGCTAAAAAATACCGCTTACTAAATAAAGAGATATCAAGCTTAGAAATGGAAGCATAGAACGCTTTGCACCAAGAGTCAAAAAGAAAAATAAGTAATGTCAAATAAGGGGGCATATCGCAAGAGGATAATGCTTCCTTAATGGTGATAATTATAGCTAAACCCGATAAGTTTTTAATCCTATTTTGTACTATCAACGGCTATTATTTTTTATAAAATATTCAGTATAACTAACAAAAAAATTAAGGTATGGAAATAAAGAAGCGCCTCTTTTTTACATGAATTTTTTTAAAACCATTAATAACGCGTAATTAAAAGCGAGAAAATAATCCTGTTTAACGCTACAAATAAAGCATTGACTCTTTATACCCTTTGATGATTAGTTTATCAAGCGTGTTATGGTTAAGCCCCGCGAGCATTTGAATTATCAGTGCATCATAGTGTGCTTTTAAACGCTGATCGGTTAAACATTCAAAGTCGCATGAATAAAACAAGTGAACCTTTTATCTTTCCTCGGTCTTTCCTTCGATAGGCGCTAAGACCGTGTCGCTGCTCTTTAATCAACACCCTTCAGCGTTTATTGGTAAAACATCAATCGCTATGCTCGTTACTTAAAATAAAGATCCCTAGGGAAAGGCTGAAACAACGAGAATAATACTTATCAAACATGACCCTTGATCACAATATTTTTTCCGTTATGTGTAAATTAAACTATACTTCTAGTCTTCCAATTAATAAAAAGAAAGAAGGTTAACTACCATGTCCGACAATCCTTATGCTACACCTACTGCTAATCTGCAAAGTAAATCTACAGATAAAGCACCCGTAAAACAATTTCCACGTTTCACAACATGGGCGGTCGTAGGTTTATCTATTATTACGATGGGAATCTATACTATTTATTGGCTATATTCTCGAACACAAATACTGAACACATTACTACCTGAAAACAAAATTCCAAGTTGGTTGACAACGTCATCACTGATTGTTTTTTTCCTTTATCTTGTGATGTCATTTGCACCGTTAGCCAATAACGGAGTAATGCCCAATGGGATGGATGCTTTTTCTTTGGTGATTAACCTTGCTTATATTGTCCTGTTTATTACGTGGGCTTTTAGTTTTCGTTCTCGGCTTAATACCCTTTCAGGAAGCAATAAAGGTGATTTATTCTGGTTAGGTGGAATACTGACGTTCTTTATTAATGTTTACTATTTCCAGTATAGAATTAACCAAATTCATGATCATGGTTAATTAATCCGACACACTCGCTATCGTTTTTCTGATAAATCATTTCAAAAAATAATAGTGTCGTAGAATGTTCTGATGTTAGAGCGCATCAATGAGCAACACTGATGCGCTTTGTGCTAAACCCCCATTGCTTTACGAATGATCTCGTTCTTTATCACGGGTAATTTATTTAAAGCATTTAATCCTAGATTTCTAACATTCATCACAAAGGGGTTGCTGTGTCCAAATAGCAATCTAAAGCCTTCCATTGCACGCATTGTCGTTACATTATCACCCCGCCGAGCGCGTTCGTATCGACGCAATCCTTTTAAAAGTCCTAAATCCGCTGTCGGTGTTTTTAACAATTGTTTTGCCAGTGCGGCGGCATCTTTAATGCCTAAATTAACACCCTGACCCGCCAACGGATGAATGGTATGAGCGGCATCACCAATAAGCGCAATACGAGGTTTTACATAATTTTTTGCTTGACTGCCATAAAAAGGAAAAGCGGCACGTTGGCTAACGGATGTAATCGCGCCCAATTTATAATCCAAGGTTTCGGCTACGGTGGACTTAAATTTTGACTCATCCATTGCAACATAAGCAGGACAGCGATCAGAAGGTAATGTCCAAACAATCGAGCTACTGCCGTCAGCAAGCGGTAAAAAGGCAAGAGGACCTGATGGCATAAAACGTTGCCATGCGGTGGCTTGATGAGAAACTTCGGTTGTAACTACCGCGACTAAACCGCTTTGTCCATAATGTTCACGATCGACTGCTATGCCTGCAAGCTCACGGCATTTTGAGTGTGCGCCATCAGCACCGACGACTAAATGAGTGGTTAGCAGGGTGTTATCGTCTAGAGTAACCCGCGCGTGATCCTCTTCAATACGAAGTGCTTTTAAACGCTGTGGACAGAGCCAGTCGATGTTTGAAAACTGACTGATTTTCTCGGCTAGGCTACTTTGAATAACGTTGTTTTCAATAATATGTCCAAGATTAGCAACGCCTATTTCTGCAGCATTGAAATGAATTTCACCATCCCCTGTTCCATCCCAAACGTGCATTGCTTCATAGGGTGATATGCGTTTATTCTGCAATGCTTGCCATACGCCCGTTTGTTGCAATATTTGCCGTGATACGGCACTAATCGCCGAGACACGCAAATCATAAGGCTGTTGAGGATCAAAGCGGGAAGGCTCAAAGGCTTCAATAACCGCAATACGCTTTTTAGCGTGACGCGCATTTTGTGCAAAACCCTGTGCCATTAAGCACGCAAGGGTTGATCCCACCATGCCACCACCAATAATAATTAAATCATAATCTTTTGTTTTCATTTGTGCTATTAACCTGTTGTGGTGCTAAGGGTAAGCCCTCTTGATAAGCGTGATTGACGGTATTGAGTCCCCATACTTTGACGGGTTAATCGTTTTCGTAGCGGTGAAATGCGATCGACCATTATTAAACCGCCTGCTCGTAGATGACCTAAAAAAACATTGGGGTTAGAAAATAAACGCACTAAGCCATCGGTATAACGAATGGTTTCTTTTAAGTCTTGTTGACGTTGTTGTTCATAATCCAGTAACAGTGCGCTAACGGCTAAGGGTTGCCGTTGTTGTGCTAATAAATCGGCTAAAACAGCAACATCGCGTAAGGCAAGGTTCAAGCCTTGTCCTGCAACGGGGTGCAAGGTGTGTGAAGCATTACCAATTAATACGATACGTTCAGCGGTATTACGGTCAGCGGTCACTAAACTTAAAGGAAAGGCACTGCGTTTCCCCACTTTAGTAAAACGTCCTAAACGATAACCAAAAGCATTACCTAATTGTTGTAAAAAGTGAGTATCCTCTAACGCTAAAATTGCCGCCGCTTCATTACTGGGTTGTGTCCAAATCAGAGAGCTACGTTGGTTCGACAGGGGCAACAGGGCAATCGGCCCTTTAGACGTAAAGCGTTCAAAGGCTTGGTTTTGATGTGCTTTTTCAGTAGAGACATTAGCAACCACTCCAACCTGATGATAATCGGTATGTTGTACTCCAATAGCGGCTAATTCTCGAAGGCTCGAACGCGTCCCGTCTGCGGCGACTAATAATTGACAGCGTAATGTCTTTGTTTTGCCCGCTTGCTCTAAGGTAACCTCTAAAAAATCAGTATGATGGGTTATAGTTTCTACTCGTGCGGGCATATAACGATCAATGCGTTGATCGGACAATGCTTGATACAGTTGTTGTCCTAATCGACGGCTTTCAACCAAATAACCGAGGGCTTCGATATTTTCTTGTTGAGCTGAAAGGCGTGTTGCACCAAAATGCCCTTGGTCGGAAATATGAATGGTTTTAATTGCGGTTGCATCGGTTTGGATATCAGACCAAATGCCCATCCCTTGATAAATCAGCTGAGAACCATAAGATAATGCAATGGCGCGATCATCATAAGCGGGGTGTTGCTGGTCTTTTGCTTGAAAAGCATCAACTAAAGCAACATTTAACGCGAGTGGTTTTAATGCGACGGCCAAACTGGCTCCAACCAACCCACCACCAACGATTAAGACATCATAAACATCAGGGGTCTTTTGTTTTTTCATGATATTATCTCATTACTTTTATTGTCCTGATGTTACTCGTTTATATAAAATTATAAACTATCATGATATATTTTTTATTTTAGTGACAATTAGCGGTAGTATTAGTGTTTGCTTATGCTTTCCATTTTTCAGATGATATCCAGTACGATGAATCAACTTCAGGTTTAGCTACAAAAACAACCGTTTATAAGCATAAAGATTGACTTATCTTGATTGTTGTATTATTTGCACTAAGCAAAATAGGGTGCAGGAAAAAGAAAACCCCTTATGTTTTTTCCTAAAAACGTGATGCTGGGTATTTTGAATGCTTAGATTACGACCCAACATCTCATACCTGAATTGATATAAAACCAAGGAATAACAAATGATTGAGAAAAAACGCGGCAAACTCACCTTAAAACGCCGTAAATTAACATTAAAGCCAAGAGGAACGCCTGCAAAAAAGAAGCCTACTCCACCACCACCGCCAAAAAAGAAAAAGAAGAAGAAAAAGAAATCCACCGAACCTGCCTTACCCGTTATTACTAAAAAAACGAAAGCAGATGAGATGCATGCTAAATTATCAGAGCGTTCCGAAGTTTGGCGGACTTATCTTCCCTTGAAACTGGGAATGAAGCAAATTTTAGTGACTGCGTTTCCAGAGTATTCCAAAGCCAGTGTTCAATATTTAATTGAACGCCATGCGCTGATGCCTGAGTATCTAGATAATGTACTTAAGTATGATATACGTTTTGATTTAGACGGCAAAGAGGCTGATGAAGTTGTTGAAAAACATAAAGATTATACCGAAAAAACCATCACTAAACTGGCAAATAAAGTAATAGAAGATGAAGAACTACGTTTTAAACAAGTACAAGATGCGATTGAACAGAAAAAAACGGATAAAGCAGAGGCGGAAGTAAAGGTAATCGAGGAAGCAAAGGTGGTAAAGGAAGACAGTGTTATCGAAAAAACACCGAAGAAAAAGATGAGCAGACTGTCTTTAAAGCGACGACCTAAAAAATAGCGCAGGATTTGAACGATCATCAGGGTAAAGCACTTTACTTTACTCTGATCTCAGAGAGCGGCTACAAAAGGGGTGATTTTTTAGCTAGATACGTTTTAGGTTAGCAAAACTTAACACTAACCATTTAGTGCCTTCTCGCTCAAAGTTTACTTGTGCTCTGGCGTGTTCTCCTGCACCTTCCACGCTAGTAATAACGCCATTGCCAAATTTAGCATGTTTCACCTGTTGTCCTATATTAAATCGTGTTTCATTGATTTTAGGCTTATTCACAGGTTTCGGCGTTTGGAAAAAGTTATTTTTCCAGCCATTGTTTCGTTTTGGACGGATATTTTGAATTACACTATCAGGAATTTCTTTCAGAAAACGAGACGGTGGCTCGTAAGTCGCTCGACCGTATAAACGCCGTTGTTCTGCATAACTCATCACTAACTGTTGTTCCGCACGGGTAATACCGACATAACAAAGGCGACGTTCCTCTTCGAGTTTAACCTCATCATCTTTAGAACGATCATTAGGGAATAAACCCTCTTCCATTCCAACTAGAAAGACTAAAGGAAACTCTAACCCTTTAGCCGTATGTAATGTCATTAACTGTACACAATCATCCTGCGCATCGGCCTGCCCTTCGCCTGCTTCGAGTGACGCATGTGATAGGAACGCGGTTAAAAAATCCATATCGGCATGTTCATTTTCGGGTCGATAATGAAACCCTTGAGCGGCGGCGACTAATTCATCAAGGTTCTCAACCCGTGCTTGTCCAATATCCCCTTTATCTTTTTTTAGGTAATGCGCTTTAAGCTGGACAGCCGCGATGACTTGCTCAACTTGTAAGTCCAACGACTGATGTTGGATCTGCTGTGCGGTTTGATTAATTAAAGTAATAAAACTTTGTACAGCATTGCCCGCACGTAAGGTAAACCCCTTCTCTTCAACTAAGCTCTTTGCACTTTGCCATAACGAACAATCCTGTTCGCGGGCATAATCACGAATAATCTCCACCGTTTTATTCCCAATACTGCGACTGGGTTGATTAACTACCCGCTCAAAAGAAGGGTCATCGTGTCGATTTGCGGTCAGCCGTAGGTAAGCTAACGCATCTTTTATCTCTGCCCGTTCGAAAAAGCGTAACCCACCATAAACACGGTAAGGAATAGCTTGCTCGTTAAGACAACTTTCAAAAATACGGGATTGTGCATTAGAACGGTACAACACCGCCGCATCTTGATAACGTCGCCCTTGGCTGACCCAATCATTAATTCGTGTTACACAATAACGGGCTTCATCAATCTCATTAAACGCAGCATACAGATGAATCGGCTGCCCATCGGCTTGTGCTGTCCATAGTTTTTTGCCTAAACGCCCTTGATTATTAGCAATCACCGCATTGGCGGCATTTAATATATTGGCACTGGAACGGTAATTTTGCTCTAGCTTGATCGTTTTTGTTGCAGGAAAATGAGTACTAAAATGCTGAATATTTTCAATTCGCGCACCACGCCAACCATAAATGGATTGATCATCATCACCGACAGCAAAAGGGTGATTGATATCGCCTGTTAATAAACGAATCCAAGCATACTGTAAGGTATTGGTATCTTGAAATTCATCGACTAAAATATGTTGAAAACGCTGTTGATATTGCTCTAATAAGGCAGGATGATCACGCAATAACTCTAACGACCGTAAGAGCATTTCGGCAAAATCAATCACCCCAGCACGCTGACACGCGGTTTCATACTGTGCATAAATCGCAATCAACTGGCGGGTAATTCGATCCCCTTTGTCCTCAATATGATGCGGACGTTCGCCTTCGTTTTTAGAGTGATTAATATACCATTGCGCTTGTTTTGGAGGCCAAATTTTTTCATCCAACTTCAAGCTACGAATCACCTGCTTAACCATTCGCAGTTGATCACTATTATCTAAGATTTGAAACGATTGAACGAGGTTGGCTTCTTGGGAATGACGACGTAATAAACGGTGTGAAAGCCCATGAAATGTCCCCACCCACATGCCTGCAACGGGTGATCCTAACAGGGTGTTAATTCGTGCGCGCATTTCGCCTGCGGCTTTATTAGTAAAGGTTACCGCAAGGATAGCAAAAGGAGAAATCTGCTCCACCTTAATTAACCAAGCAATACGGTGGACTAAAACTCGCGTCTTACCACTTCCAGCCCCCGCAAGCACTAAAATGGGTTGAGCAGGTGCAGAAACAGCGGCACGTTGCGGTTTGTTTAACTCTTCTAATATATTTGATACGTCCATAGCCAAGGGATTGTAACGATCAAGCGCCTTTAAATAAACCCTTGAATTACTGAATCAAACCCGATATGGCAAAGAATAATCAATTAGAGGGAAGGATGAGTCGAATCCAAAGCAAAGTAAAGGTAGAGGCAATAGTTGCAGGGATTATTTAACCTCAGGAGATGGTTCTTTTCCTTTTCCATAAGGCATCGTTTTCAATAAAGTAAATTTACCGTTATTAAACTCATAAAACTTAACCACATCATAATTGTTCTTATCATCAGTAGCATTAGCATCAACACCTGATTCTATTCCCCCCGCAAAAATCATTAAACGGCTGTTTCTTCGATACAATTGCTCTTGCCCTGCCTCGTCTTTTTCCTCAAACTCTGCTTTTAAGGGATAAACAGAAAACAAGATAACAGGCCACTGATAAGCTTGCCCCGTCGTTGCATCAATAATAGCCCCTGTATTACAACCACTCGTACCACACCCCCAACCCGTCACAAGGTATTTTCCCGCAAAAGAGGGTTTTTGTTCTTTAATCGCCGCTCTTAGACGGGTTTTATAGCTTCTTCCAAATTTATCCATGACTAAGGGATGGTTCTTTCCCTTGTAAATTTTATTCACTTTGTATTGCTTAAATTGAGGTACTTTTTCCGCAGAAAAACTGACACTACTTAAAAAAAACAGGGTTAACACAATAATCAATTGAGTAGACATACGCTTCATTCGTCCAAAAATAGAGAATAAAGGATACTAGCAAGAGAGATTTAATACACAAGCTTGTTAGAAAAAAGGCAGAGAATTAGAGGTACTATAACCTTCCTCAAGCATTTTAATTAACCATCAAATATCAACAAGATTGCCTTACCTAAATAACACCTTAAGCCGTGATAGGTATTGCCTTAGTCTTTAATACGATTGTTAATTTTTCAAAAAAAAGTGTCATTTCCTCTTCTTTTCCGATAGTAATCCTTAAGTAATTATCAATGCGGGGTTGTTTAAAGTAACGCACTAAAACCCCTTGTTTTTTTAATTCGAGGTAGAGGGTTTCTGCGGGTATTTTATCATTTTTGGCAAAGATGAAGTTGGTAGACGATTCTAAAACACTGAATCCTAATGCCTTGAGAGCTTTTGTGGTGGTTTCACGGGTTTTGATAATTTTTTGGCAGGTGGTTTTAAAATGTGCTGTATCTGCGATTGCGGCGCTTGCGCCTTCAATGGCAATACGGTCAAGTGGGTAACTGTTGAACGAGTTTTTAACACGTTCTAGGCCTTCAATTAATTCGGGTGATCCAATAGCAAAGCCGACACGTAAACCTGCTAAAGCGCGTGATTTTGAAAAGGTTTGTACGACGAGGATATTAGGATAACGTTGGGTCAGTGGTACAGCGGTTTCAGCGCCAAAATCAATATAGGCTTCATCAATTAGAATCACTTGATTGGGGTTATTTTGGGCTAAGGTTTCAATGGAATTTAATGTAACCGCTATTCCTGTTGGAGCATTTGGGTTCGGAAAAACAATGCCCCCGTTTTCTTGTTGATAATCATCAAAATTAATCTGTAATTGATCATCTAAGGGAATTTTTTTTGCGTTAATGGCGAATAAATTAATATAAGCAGGGTAAAAGCTGTAGCTAATATCAGGATATAACAATGGTTTAGTGTGATTAAGTAATCCTGCGAAACTATGGGCGAGGACTTCGTCTGAGCTATTGCCAACAAAAACATTACTCCGATCAACGTGATAAAAATCAGCAATCGCTTGTTTGAGTTGATTGGCATTAGGATCAGAATACAAGCGCAGATCATTGGAAACCGCACGTTGCATTGCTTCTATCGCCCTTGGTGAGGGCGGATAAGGGTTTTCGTTGGTATTAAGTTTAATGTATTGCGTGTCTTGTGGTTGTTCGCCTGGCGTATAAGGGTTGAGTTCGTGAGTACGTGGACTCCAAAATTTGCTCATATTATTATAGGTATCGTTTAAAAGGTTAATAAATTATTTTAGGGGATAACGTGTTGTTATCAAGCTTAGCCATTGCGTCTGTTGTTCTTGGGTTAGCTGTAACTGGGTGCAAAGTGTTTTAAATTTTGGTTTTGAAATAGGGGATGACTGTAATATTTTTGTCGTTTTTGTTGCATCAATATCACATTTTATGGTGGTAATTTGTTGTGCAATTAATAGCATGGCTTGGTCTTGAATAAGCTGTGCTTGTATTTGTTTGGCGTACCGAATCGGAAGATGTTGAACTTCTTCGATTCGGGCTAATAAGGTTTCAATATCACCAAATTTACGTAATAACTTCGCTGCTGTACTCATCCCAATGCCTTTAACACCTGGAATATTGTCACTTTTATCACCTGCAAGCGCTAATTGATCGGCTACTTGATGGGGATAAATCTTAAAACGTTTGTGAAAGCTTTTACTATTATGTTTGTAATGCTGGGAATAGCTCCACCAATAATCACCTGTTTCAATCAGTTGTAACAGGTCTTTATCTGCTGTGATTAAATTAAGGTAATGACCTTGAGCGCGTAAATCCTTTGCCCATGTACCAATTAAGTCATCGGCTTCGTAGTGATGGCTGGAGCTTTGGTATAAACCAAGGCTATCCAGAAAGGCTCGGCAATATTCAAATTGGAGCGCTAGTTCTGGGCTGAGTGGTTTTCGATGGGCTTTGTAATCAGGATAAAGTGCTTTGCGGTGAGAGCGTTTTATTTTTTCATCAAAAGCAAATGCAATCACCGCAGGGCGTTCTTTTAACAGTAGTTCATAGACAAAATGCAAGAAACCAATAACACCACGAATGGAACGACCTTGATCATCTTTCGCCTTCGTTTTGCAATAGTGCCATGCATCATAAACATAAATATTGGAATCAACTAACCAAACTGTTGTTGATGTCATAACACGCGTGACCTAGACATGAACATCGTCTATTGATTACGCGCGGCTGCGATTTGAGTACGCACTTGTTCGGGAGCAGTTCCCCCTAAATGATTGCGTGCAGCGACAGAGCCTTCGAGTGTTAAGACCTCAAAAACATCGGCTCTAATAGTATCAGAGAATTGTTGCAGTTCTTCTAAACTCATTTCACTGAGGTCTTGTGATGTTTCTACACCGTAGGCAACCGCTTTGCCTACCACTTCATGAGCATCTCGAAAGGGTAATTGTTTGCCAACTAAATAATCAGCGAGATCGGTTGCCGTCGAGAAACCTTGCATCGCGGCTCGGCGCATATTGTCGGGCTTGACTTCAATGTGTGGCACCATATCGGCATAAGCGCGCAAACAGCCTAATAAGGTATCAACCGTATCAAACAAGGGTTCTTTATCTTCTTGGTTATCTTTATTGTAAGCCAAAGGTTGGGCTTTCATTAAAGTGAGTAATGAAATTAAATGACCATTAACTCGCCCTGTTTTACCCCGTACTAATTCAGGTACATCAGGGTTTTTCTTTTGCGGCATAATGGAAGAACCCGTACAAAAACGATCAGGCAGATTGATAAAATTAAACTGTGCTGATGTCCATAACACTAATTCTTCCGAAAAACGTGATAAATGCGTCATGATTAAAGTGGCGGCGGCAGTAAATTCAATTGCGAAATCACGATCACTCACTGCATCTAATGAGTTATTAGCAGGACGTTCAAAGCCGAGTAGTTCAGCGGTATAAGCACGATCAATGGGATAGGTTGTACCCGCCAACGCAGCAGCACCTAAAGGCATAATATTTACCCGCTTTCGACAATCTTGTAATCGCTCCTTATCGCGTACCAACATTTCATACCATGCGAGGAGATGATGACCGAAAGTAATCGGTTGGGCGACTTGTAAATGGGTAAAACCTGGGAGAATAGTCTCGGCTTCTTGTTCTGCTAATATTAATAAGCCCTGTTGTAACCGTTGAATTTCGCTACAAATATGATCAATTTGTTCCCGTAGCCATAAACGAATATCGGTTGCAATTTGATCATTGCGGGATCGTCCTGTGTGCAGCTTCTTGCCTGCAAGCCCAATACGTTCGGTAAGTTTGGCTTCGATATTCATATGAATATCTTCTAATGCAATCGACCATTGCATTTTTCCTTGCTCAATTTCGATTAAAATTTCATTTAACCCTTTTTTTATCGCTTGCGCTTCTTCGGTGCTAAGAAGTCCCACTTTTTGCAACATCTTCGCATGCGCTTGAGAGCCTGCAATATCATGTTTATAAAGGCGTTTATCAAAATTAATTGAGGCGGTAAAGGCTTCAACAAAGGCATCGGTATTTTCCGAAAAACGTCCGCCCCAAAGTTTGCTATCTGTTTGATCTTTCATCGTTTCATTGGTATTGTGTGACATCGTAATATTCAGTTTCCAGCAAGATAGTTGTGTTATATTTATCAAATAGACAGACGCTACAATAAAAACGATAGAGAGATAAAGTAGACGATCATAGTATACAAATGGTATATTTTTCCAGACTGCTGAGGTATCTATTTTGAACAATAATAACAATAATGATGTGAAGAGATTTCAGTGTAAAGCGTCTTAACAAGGAATAACCATTAAGTAAATCGACAAGTGATTGCAACAATTTTTATTCAGTTTGAAACGGCTCAAAAATAAGGCATTAAACAACCCTTAAGACCGTTAAAATAGGGTAAAAAACAAGCGCTACTAAGGTTGGCATTATTTAATTATTTTCCCTTGATAAGTCTCTTGAAGTTGTGTGCCCAACACGTTCATGGATTATCAATGATAAATAAACTTATGTCACTAACTGCAAATAAAAAATTAGGGTATTTACCTGATTTATGTTCTTTTCGTACCTTACTCAGTGTTGTACTTGCAGCAGAGGTTCTGGCGATTATTTTAGCCTTAGCCAACTCCTCTGCAACGTATACTGAAGCGTTTATTAGGCTGGGATTGACTTCCCTGTTTGTGCAATGGACAGTCTTATCATCGTCCTTATTTATTTGCATGGTTTCGCGCGTTTTAAGGCAACAAACGGTATTCCAGCTGACTGTTTTAGTCGCAAGCATTGTCGGTCTTTTTACGGTCTTTGCCTCTGTTTTAACAGTGATGGCTCATAGCTATCAAACAATGAACACCCTTCATTTTTGGGATGGCAGCTTTGTCGCACGTAATGTGTTTATTGGTGTCGTGGTCACCTTGTTAGTATTACGTTATTTATACGTACAGAACAACCATTCAGAACGCGTGAAAGCAGACTCTGGAGCAAAGTATGATGCGTTACAATCTCGTATGCGTCCTCACTTTTTGTTTAATAGTTTAAACACTATTGCACAACTGATTCACCAAGATCCTCACAATGCAGAGGAGGCATTACTGGACTTGGCGGATATATTTCGTACAACACTTGATACACGAACACGTATTACGTTAAAAGAAGAGCTGGATGTCACCTTACGTTATTTGCGTATGGAAGGGTTGCGTTTAGGTAAGCGTCGTCTCAATATTGTTTGGGATATGGATCGTAATACCTTGCCTTTCAACATGATGATACCGCCGTTATTGTTACAACCATTGGTTGAAAATGCCATTTATCATGGCGTTCAACCCCGTAAAGAGGGCGGAACATTAGGTATAAGCCTTTATGATGCTGGGAGCCATCTAGATATTGTTGTGACCAATCCTGTACCGCCTGATGGTACAAACTCACATCAAAAAGGTAACCATATTGCCCAAGAAAATTTGAAAAAGAGATTACAATTAGCTTATGGCACGCGTGCGAATCTAAAAATAACAAAATCAGCGCACCAATACCGCGTCGCCTTTACGATCCCGAAGGAGTAATAATAATAATGACAATGAATATACTCGTCGTAGATGACGAGGAACTAGCACGAAAGAGAATACATTCTCTGTTAGACGATCATTCCGATTATAAAATTTGTGCTGAAGCAGACAACGGTGCTGAAGCACTGATGATGGTAGAACGTCATCAACCCGATTTGATTTTACTGGATATTTCCATGCCTGTTATGGATGGTTTAGAAGTTGCAAAGCATCTTTCCAGTATGCCAAATCCACCCGCCGTCATATTTACCACAGCGTATGGCGAATATGCACTAGAAGCCTTTTCAACTAAAGCAACAGGATATCTCATGAAGCCTATAAGACAAGAACAATTATTAAAAAGTCTTGAGCAAGCAAAATCTTTAAACCGCGTTCAACGCACTGAAATGTTAGATGATAACCACGATACAGGCCCTGAGCGTAAGCACATTTGCGCCCGTATGCGCGGTAACTTAGAATTAATTCCAATCGAAGACGTATACTACTTCCAAGCCGATCAAAAGTACGTGACAGTCCGCCACAAGAAAGGCGAAGTGATTATTGAAGAGTCATTAAAATCATTAGAATCTGACCTTTCACAACGCTTTATTCGCATTCACCGCAATGCATTGGTGGCTAAAAGCCGTATCACAGGCTTAGCAAAAACACCGATTGGACGTGTAAAAGTCACCATCGACCAAATTGAAGACGAGCTAGAAGTGAGTCGTCGTCACGTTGCGGAAATCCGTCGCTTTGTACGCAATCGTTAAGGAAAAAGGATTTTAAGATCGTTGAAACTTGAAGTCTGAGTAATTGCTTTTTAAGCGTAAAGGTAATCGCTGTGTGATGAATAAACGCTTGTTTTAATTTTTTAGGGTAACACTTGTGTTGCCCTTTTTTTTATCCAAAAAAACTGCTTAATAAAAGCGGTAAAAGGCTAGAAAATTGGTTTTAGTTATTTTTAGAACCCGTACGATAAACCAAGACGTACTTGATAGTCTTCTTGCCTTCTCTTATTAGCGGCATTCCATTGGTATCAAATCGTTTGAGTGTATCTAAAAATACATTCAAATTAAAGTACTGGAATCTACTTCTTTAAACAAAAAAACAGTTGTAAACCTAGTTAAAACAATAGTTTCATCGAAGAAAATACTAATAAGAGTTTACTTAGGCTGAGTAGTTACAAGATGTTATCTAAAAAAACCGATATTTGAATGCCGTTAACTGTCTTTATTGATGTTTTTTATCAAGCTTGGAAGGGTTTAGCTAATTTCCCTGATTCATAATCTGCGAAGGCTTGTTGAATTTCTTCATCTGTATTCATGACAAAAGGGCCGCTTCTTGAAACAGGTTCATTTAATGGTTTGCCTGCGATTAATAAAAACCGAGCGGATGAGGCTGACTTTATTTCGATGTGATGACCGTCACTGAGTACCGCGAGTTGGTTTTTGGTAACGGACTCGCCATAAACGGTGATTTCACCTTCGATAACATAGATAAACGCATTGTGACCTGCGGGTATTTTATCGCTAAAGGTCGCGTGTTGGGAGAAGTGAATATCCCAGTAAAGCGGATCAATTAGGTCATGACTCATTGCACCTTGTGTACCGTTTTTGGTTTTGCCTGCAATAACTTTTAAAAAACAATCACCTCCTCTGATCTCTTTAGGTATCCCTGTTTTATTGACCTCTTGATAATGAGGTTCAGACATTTTATGAGTAGTGGGTAAGTTCACCCATAATTGTACACCAAAGAGCACACCTTCTTCTTGCTCTGGCATTTCAGAATGAATAATACCTTTACCCGCACGCATCCATTGCACGCCCCCTGTTTCAATAATACCTGAATTACCGACACTGTCTTTATGCCGCATTTTACCTGCAAATAGATACGTTACGGTTTCAAAACCGCGATGAGGGTGGGGAGGAAAGCCGCCAATATAATCTTGGGGTTTGTCGGAGCCAAAGGCATCCATTAATAAAAAAGGATCAAGCATATCTAATGCTGATGATCCAATCAGGCGGGTTAATTGCACGCCTTTGCCATCGGATGTTTTCTCGCCTGTAATGATCTTTTTGATTGTTCTTTTCATCGCTATATCCTCAGATTAAACCAATAAATCGGCAAGTTGATTCAATGCCTTGTCAGGGTTATCATCAATTTCAGTGGCATTGATAAAGACTACATCATTGATACCGATAAAGGACAATAGATGCTTCATATAGGGTGTCGATTTATCCCAATCGCTCCCCAATGGCACGCCACCCGATGCCATAACAACAATGGCTTTTTTGTTTTTTAATAAACCAACGGGCTTGCCTTCTTCATTATAATGAAAGGTTAGCTGTACTCTTGCAATCAGATCGACCCATGCTTTCAGTGTGGCAGGGATACCAAAATTATAAAGGGGTGCAGAGATAACAAGGTGCGTGGCTTCTTGTAGCTCATTTACCAGCAGATCAGACAATCCGAGGGTTTCTTTTTGGCGATCATTGCGTTGATCAGCGGCGATAAAGTTAGCATTGATCCATGCTTCATTGATAAAAGGTAAGCCTGTCGCAACGTCCCTCGTTATGTGTTGATTTTGCGGATTAGTTTCCATTAAATGGGTTAATATTAAGTCAGAAACTTTACGGGTGATAGAGCCTTCATAACGTCCGCTAGAGTTTACTTGTAATATATTTTTTACCGTCATTTTGATGACCTCTTATTGCTCGTTTGATGTGATGTGCTTAGTATAAAAAATCACAGATAAGGAATAAATAAGCCATAGATAAACTTATAGTTTCCATTATAGAAATTGTTAATAAAAGGGTTAAATGGATAGATTAAATGCAATGAACCTCTATTGTCATATCGTAGAGACAGGACAACTCAGCCTTGCGGCGGATCATCTCAATATTTCCAAGGGTGCGGTGAGTAAGCAACTGGCAAAACTTGAAGCACATTTAGGAGGACGATTGTTAAATCGCACCACACGGCGACTGACACCGACAGAGGCAGGTATTGCTTTTTATGACCGTGCAAAACTCATTTTAGAGTCGGTTGAAGAAGCTGAATGTGTGGTATCAGGCTTGACTGCCGAGCCACGAGGGACATTGAAAATTAATGCACCGATGTCGTTTGGTGTTCATCATATGGGTAAACTACTGGCAAAATATCAACAAAAATACCCTAAGGTCATTATTGATATAAGCCTGAATGATCGACAAATCGACTTAATTGAAGAAGGTTATGATCTTGCCTTACGCATCGCCACGCTCAAAGACTCTAGCCTTATTGCGAGAAAACTCGCACCTTGTCATATTGTTCTGTGTGCATCCGCTACCTATTTAAAACAATACGGTGAGCCGCAAACCCCCAGTGATCTAAAAAATCATCATTGTATTCGTTATGCTTATACTGACTCGGTGAAACACTGGATGCTTGAAGATAGCAAAGGAAAAAAGCAACAGGTCATTATTAATAGCCTGTTAGTCTCCAACAATGGCAATCTAATTTGTGATGCGGTGATTCATGGGATGGGGATTGCGGCACTACCCACCTTTATCGTAGGTGATGCGATTAGAAAAGGGGAAGCCAACATTATACTCGATGAATGGCGACCCCAAACGGAAGATATTTCTTTACTCTACCCTTCCAGTAAACACCTCTCCGCCAAAGTAAGAACCTTTGTTGATATGGCAGTGGAACATTTTAAGCCTTTAAAGGGAAAACGTAATGAATGGGATCACGCGTTGCCGCTGTAGATAGCATGAGAGAGCAAATATAGGTTTGCTAACGGGAGCAGCTATACATTGTGGGTAATTATAGCGCTGGCAATATTCATCTCACACCCGAATGATCCAACAAATGCTGAGTATACTCATGCTGAGGATCAGCATACAAACGCTGCGTTTCCCCACTTTCAACTATCTCCCCTTTATAAATAACCATCACCCGATCACATAAATAGCGAACAACCTTTAAATCATGCGAGATAAACAGCAGGCTCAACCCTTGTTGTTGCTGTAGTTTAACCAGTAAATTAATAATCTGTGCTTGCATGGAAACATCTAAAGCACTGACGGGTTCGTCACAGACTAATAGTTCGGGTTGGACAATCATGGCTCTGGCAATATTGACGCGTTGGCATTGTCCGCCTGATAGCTCATGGGGATAGCGGTTGAGGTGAATCTCTGAGAGTCCGACGCTTTTTAGTGCGTCAAGGACGCGTTGTCCGCTGTCTTTTACATCCAATAAATTTTTTACAGGTTCGCCAATCGCTTGACGAATGGTCATGCTGGGGTTTAGTGCATCGATGGGGGATTGGAAGATGAGTTGTACTTGTTTTCGATAGTCTTGCTGATTGACGGCGCTAATGTCTTCGCCTTTCCATAATATTTGCCCGTGTTGGAAGGGTTGTAGTTGCAGGATAGCGCTTGCTATGGTTGATTTTCCGCTACCTGATTCGCCGACTAGCCCGACAATTTCACCTTTTTTTAACTCAAAAGAAACCTTTTTAATGGCGGTGATGCGGTGTTTGGATTTGCTTTTAAAGTGAATGCTTAGGTTATTGACGGAGAGTAAAGTCATTTAATATCCTCACGAAAACAGGCGACCTGATGTTGCAAGCTGGCAGTATAAACATCAGGAATGGCTTGTTTGCATTGATCACGAGCGTATTGACAACGGGGGTAAAAAGCACAGCCTTGGTCTTTTAACATCGGGTTGGGAGGCTCACCTTGGATGCTTTGCAAGGGTTTTTTATCACGATAGGAGCCAGAGATAAAGGCGGCTGAAAGCAGGGCTTTGGTATACGGGTGGCGTGCTTGCGTCATTATGTCGTTAACGCTACCGCTTTCAATTATTCGCCCTGCATACAGCACCACTATGCGTTGACAAAGGCTTGAAACCAGTGATAGATCATGGGTGATCAGTACAATACTGGTGTTCTCTTGTTGATGAATATCAGCCAATAATTGAATGATTTCATACTGAATAGGGGCATCTAATGCGGTGGTGGGTTCATCGGCTATCATCAGTTTGGGACGACATAAAACCGCCATTGCGATGACCACCCGTTGTAGCATACCGCCTGATAATTCGTGCGGATAGCTATCAAAACGTTTTTCGGGCTGGTCAATATGCACCCGTTTTAGCATCGCTATGGCTTGCGGTTTTGCGGCTTTTCGGCTGATGTTATAGTGATGTTCTAGCACTTCGGTTAATTGCAATCCAATTTTCAGATAAGGGTTTAGCGAGCTGATGGCATCTTGCATAATCAAGCTAATGTGTCGCCCTCTGATAGTGTTCAGTGTTGTTTCAGATTGATTTAATAGCGACTGATCGGCATATATTATCTCGCCTTTGATAGTAGCTCTTGCGCTGTTTAGCCCTAACACACTGTGGAATATCTGACTTTTTCCTGATCCTGATTCACCCACGATGGCTACGGACTCACCTTTGTTAATGTGTAACGTGACATCGCGCACCGCATACAGGGGTTGTCCATCGACTTGAAATTGCACGCTAAGGTTTTCAATTTTCAATAAACTCATCGGGTGTCCTTAGTATCCAGCGCATCACGTAAGCCATCACCAATAAAATTCAAACAAAAGAGCGTGGTGGCTAAGAACAGCGCAGGGAATAATAACATCCACGGGGCGGATTCCATTTGTTGTGCGCCTTCATTAATCAACACACCCCAACTGGTGAGTGGCTCTTGTACTCCTAAACCAAGAAAGCTTAAAAAGGATTCAAACAAAATAATCTGCGGAACACTCAATGTTGCGTAAACAATCACTGCACCGAGTGCGTTAGGGATAATATGACGACGGATGATGGTGGCATGGCTGGCTCCGCAAACACGAGCCGCCTCAATAAAGGTACGCTGTTTTAATGACAGGGTTTGTCCGCGTACAATTCGTGCCATTGTCAGCCATTCGACCGCACCGATGGCAATGAAAATCAGCCAGATACTGCGTCCAAAATAAACCGTCAGCAAAATCACAAAAAACATAAACGGTAGCGCGTAAAGGACATCAACAAAACGCATCATAAGGGTATCGGTTCTGCCACCTAAATAACCTGCAATTGTGCCGTAAGTGACACCGATGATAAAACTCACTGCCGTGGCGAGTAACCCGACCATTAGCGATATACGTCCACCGTATAAAGTTTGCACAAACAAATCACGCCCATTGGCATCAGTTCCAAAATAGTGATGTGCTGACCAGTTTGGGGGTGTGCCGATATGATCCCAATCAACCTCGCCTAATTCCCACGGGCTAAACCATTGTCCTAACAGCGTAAACAAGGTGATGACCATCAGGATAATCAAGCTGGCAACGGTGGCTTTATTTTTTAATAAGCGTGACAGTGTTTTTTTCCATGGCGCTTCGGTGGTGCTGTTATGCTGTTGCGTCATTCTTCATACCGTATGCGTGGATCAAGCCAAGCATAAACAAGATCAACCAGTAAATTCATTAAGATAATTAATACACCATAGAAAATAACCACGCCCATAACTAAGGTGTAGTCACGATTCAGCGCGCCATTAACAAAATAGCGTCCAATACCGGGCAAGCCGAAAATCTGTTCGATAATCACCGAGCCTGTGATTATCGCGGCGGTAGCAGGCCCTAGCCATGAGACGATGGGTAATAGGGTTGGCTTTAAGGCATGACGCAATAAAATTAAGCGCAAGGGCAACCCTTTGGCTTTCGCGGTAAGCATATAGGGGCTGTTGAGCGTATCGATTAAACTAGCACGGGTCATGCGGGCAACGATGGCAATTTGTGGCAAGCTTAATGAAATAACGGGAAGCACCATTTGTTGCCAACTGCCCCAGCCACCCGTGGGAAGCCAGCCGAGCATCACACCAAAAAAAAGCGCTAATAAGGGGGCGATAACAAAACTAGGGATCGCGATGCCTGTCATGGCAAAGGTCATCACCAGATAATCGACCCGACTGTTTTGGCGTAGGGCGGCGATACTGCCAAGGACGATACCAATCAATAAAGCGAGTAAAAGGGCTAACAATCCGAGACTTAATGAGACGGGGAAACCCTGCAAAATTAGCTCGCTGACGGTGTAGTCTTGGTATTTAAACGAGGGCCCAAAATCACCGTGTAAAATATTCCATAAATAATAGCCGTATTGAGTGATGAGTGGCTCATTGAGATGATAAACACGCTCCAGATTTTCGGCAATTTCTTTGGGAATCGGACGCTCGCTATCAAAAGGCCCGCCCGGTGCAAGACGAATCATAAAAAAGGAGACAGTAATCACAAATAATAGTGTCGGAACCGCTATTTGCAGGCGCTTTAAAATAATCTGCAACATGCTTATTTAGACAAAAAACGACTGCTATGAACATCCATGACATTGTCAACCCAGCCTTTTATTTTAGGGTTTACCAGATGTTTTGAGGTGTAGTGATAGATGGGAATAATGGCAGTGTCATCCAGCATAATTTGCTCTGCTTGTTGCATCATTTTCTCGCGTTTATCCGCATCGGCTTCCGTTTCCGCTTGCTTCATTAAACTATCGTATGTTTTATTTTTCCATGAAGACGGGTTCATGGTGCCAATATCGGAGCGCAATAAGTCTAAGAAAGTCGAAGCATCATCGTAATCACCAATCCAACTGGCACGAATCACTTGAAATTGTCGTTGGGTGCGTGAATTCAAATACACTTTCCACTCTTCATTTCGCAAGGTGGTTTTTACACCCAACGTTTGCTTCCACATTGCGCTAATGGCAATGGCAATTTTTTTATGATTGTCGCTGGTATTGTACAAAATTTCGATTTCAACAGGCTTATTTTTAGAATATCCCGCTTTTTTATACAAGGCTTTAGCTTTTTCAAGCCGTTCTTTTTGCGACAATTTGGAATCAGGCGTGCGCTGTGTTTTATAGTGATTCATTCCCTCAGGAACCCAACTCATGGTCGGAAACTCACCTGCTTTGGTAATCTTGTCGGTAAGAATTTCTCTATTGATCGCAAGGTTTAACGCTTTGCGTAAATCAGGGTTATTAGCAAAAGGTGCTTTTTCTAAATTCATTGCATAATAATACGTGCCAATATAGGGCGGATTATGATAAGCCTCAGCTAAGTTTTTCTTAATCCATGACACTTCAGTCGAAGGAACCGCATCCGTTAGGTCAATCTCACCTGCACGAAAACGTTTTAATTCAGCTGAACTGTCTTCGGTAGGGTAATAAAAAACTGTGTCGATTTTTACTGACTCTGCCGCATGAAATTTAGGGTTTTTAATTAATTTAATATGCGAATGCGGTGTCCACTCAGCTAAAGTATACGCGCCATTAGAGACCATATTATTAGGCTTTACCCATTTCTTGCCAAACGTTTTAATCACTTTTTCAGGCAAGGGATACGCCATACTGTGCGTCAATAAACTCGGGAGATAAGGCACAGGATGATCTAAAGTAATCTCCAACGTATGCTTGTCAATCGCCTTGATCCCTAACGCTTCCAATGACTTAACGTTGCCCTTACTGATGGCTTTAGCATTTTTTATCGCCCAAAGAATAAACGCATACTCAGACCCCGTGTTCGGATCAAGCGCCCGTCGAAAAGCAAACACAAAATCATTCGCCGTCACTTTTGAGCCATCAGACCATTGACTGTTCTTGCGTAAAGTAAATGTCCAACGAAGCCCATCTTCACTCACCTGCCACGTTGTTGCCGCGCCCGCAATCAAACGACCATCCGCGCCCGCAATCACTAAACCTTCAAATAAATCACGCTCAATATTCGCCGCAGGAACACCCGATGACTTATGAATATCCAGCGTTTTAGGCTCCGCACCATTGCCACGGTGTAGCTCTGTAGCGAGTAAAGTAGTGCTAAAAAGAAAGGACAGTAGGCAAACGATAAGGGGAAGAAGAGACGATTTAATTGGCTTCATTAGGGTTACTCTTTGGAGGATGTTTTTTTAGCGAGTATCATTAACGTACTGCCGGTAGTGTGGTTAATTCATTTTCGATCCACTCTTGTACCAACCGATTAATTTCGGCGGGCGTTTTGTCTCTTGAATCAATTTTAGCGCCAATGCTTACCGTGATTAACCCCGGCCGTTTAATAAATTGATTTCGTGGCCAACAATAGCCTGCATTGTGTGCCATTGGGTAGACAGGGTATTTTGAATAGCTTGCCAGCATAGCGCCGCCTTTTTTATAGCGAGATTTAGCGCCTACTGCGACGCGTGTGCCTTGAGGAAAAATGCAGACCCAACTGCCTTGATCTAAACGTTGCTTTCCGTTTATTTTAACTTGTTCTATGGCTGATTTTCCTGCTTTTCGATCAATTGCAATAGGGTTTAATAAGGATAAGGCCCAACCATAAAAAGGGATTTTATATAATTCTTTTTTAAGTACCCAAGAGATACGGGGAAAAATAGTAGGGATAAACATGGTTTCCCATGTTGACTGATGATTTGCTAAGATAATTGCACTATGCTTTAGATCAACATGCTCTAGTCCAATGACTTGATAACGGATACCACAGGCAACGTTTAATAGCCAAATATTAAACGTTGACCAAATCAGTAGGGTTTTGTATTGAACTGAGCTAGGTAAGAGGTAAAGAACGGGGGTAATCAACCCCGCTAAGATGGTAATCCCTGCTAAACCGATCCAATAAACCAGCGAGCGCAGTGCTAACCATGCTAAGTAGAGGGGGTGATTATTTTCTTTTTTTTTGTGGTGAGTGTTCATGACATCAATTTTAAAATATGTTGTAAGGCTTGTCCTCGATGACTGATTGCATTTTTTTCATCAGGACTAAGTACGGCGGAACAGGTGTTGTGAGAAGTCACATGAAATAAGGGGTCATAACCAAAGCCATTATGCCCTGATAATTGATGCATAATGCGTCCTTCCCAACTCGCATCGGCAATTAAAGGAGAAGGATCTTCTGCATGGCGCATAAAGACAATGCAGCAGCGAAACCGTGCGCTACGTTGTTCATCAGGAACACCCTCCAACGCATGAAGCAGTTTGAGATTATTGGCATCATCCCCTTCACCTGAATAACGTGCAGAATAAATTCCAGGTTGTCCGTTAAGATAATCGACCTCGATGCCTGAATCGTCAGCTAATGCGGCTAACCCTGTGTGCTGTGCGGCACTTCTTGCTTTAAGGATGGCATTTTCTACAAAGGTTAAGCCTGTTTCATCAACATCAGGTGCATTAAATTCAGATTGAGCGACAATTTCAAAGCCTGCGCTACCGAGGATACGAAAAAATTCGCGGAGTTTGCCTTGATTGCCGCTCGCCAGTACGATTTTTTGAGGGATGATTTTCATGATATTTAAACTACGTTTAACAGGTGATTTTGTTTGTCGATAATCTCAGCGATGCCTTTTTCCGCGAGGGTTAACATTTGGTTCATATCATCACGAGAGAAAGCCTGCTCTTCGGCTGTGCCTTGTATTTCAATAAACGCTCCTGCCGCATTCATTACCACATTCATATCCGTTTCGGCATTAGAATCTTCGGGATAATCTAAATCTAATACGGCCTCACCTTTGTAAATACCAACAGAAATAGAGGCAAGCTGTCCTGTTATTGGGTTTTTCTTGAGTTTACCACTGGCTAATAAGGTGTGAATGGCATCGACCAAGGCAACATAACCCCCACTAATCGCAGCAGTCCGCGTGCCACCGTCGGCTTGAATAACATCACAATCAATAATAATTTGACGTTCGCCTAAGATTTCCATATCAATCACCGAACGCAAAGAACGTCCAATTAAGCGTTGAATCTCCTGAGTCCGTCCGCTTTGTTTACCGCGTGCCGCTTCTCTGCCCATGCGTGAATGAGTAGAACGTGGCAACATACCGTATTCTGCTGTAACCCAGCCTTGACCCTTACCACGTAACCACGGTGGGGTTCGGTCTTCAACGCTGGCGGTACAGAGCACTTTAGTTGCGCCAAACTCAACAAGGACAGCACCTTCTGCATACTGCGTATAGTTTCGTGTAAAAGTGACTTGACGCATTTCATCTGTGGCACGTTTGCTTGGTCTCATCGTATTCTCCCTTATTATTTGACGCTGGATTATACCGTTGTTTGTTTAGAATCAAATAAAAATGCTTAATTTATTATTGATCTAAGATTAATAATATTATACTTTTATTTGAGAATTAGGGCTGAGGGAAAGGACTGAATCTGGGGTGCTAAACGATAAAACAGGGCATTGATACCCTCAATGGCATGGCGGTTTCAGCTTGGAGACTACCGATAAGGGTATAGTTAATTCAAGTGTATTTAAGCCAGCATCTAAACTATGATATTCTGTGACGATAAGTTAATCTTTGGGATCTTCTTGAATCCCCAGAGACTTATCCCAAAGTCTTCATTTTTAGCTTGAAAAATTGAAAATTACCCCTAACTATTATCTAAGGTAAGTTGGGTTTATAATATTGATATCATTTACTGATTACAATCATAGCAATCTATTCATTGTACTTATATCAGGCGTGCTCAATGTAAGTATATTTCCCTAGAAATAACAAAATCAGGTGGAACATGGATATAAAACAAGCAGCGGTTACAACCGCAGAATATAATATTGGCGACATTATTTATCACGATCAATACGATTTTCGTGGTGTCATTATTGATGTCGATGCCAATTTTGAAGGCGATGATGAGTGGTATGATGAAGAAGCTGAAGTAAAAGCACCAAAAGATGCGCCTTGGTATCATGTCCTTGTTGATGAAGAAACCACAATGGCTTATGTTGCAGAACAAAATATCAGCACAGACTCGTCAACCGATGAAGTCATTCACCCGATGATCAACGATGTCTTTATACGTACAGCAACAGGAAAATACAGACCACGCCAAGCAATTAACTAATTGACCTTTCAAAAAATAGGTTCTGTTTCCTCAATTCAATACTTTGTTATGATGGGATTGAGGATTAACATATAGTTTCAGGAAACCTATCTTATGGATATTGAGTGGATCAATCATTCACCCTATCTTATCGCCTTCTTTACAGGGCTTTTTGGCGGTGTTCACTGCGTGGGGATGTGCGGCGGCATTGTCAGTATACTCTCCTTTAGTCAACAACCCCGAACCCCGCTATCCTCCCCTTCCAACCACCTGTTTATTCTTCTTAGTTATAACCTTGGACGCATCAGTGCTTATGCTTTAGCGGGGGCGCTATTAGGTGGATTTGGTGCAGGGATTATTGATCTTTTGGGGTTGGATCAGAGCAAACGAATCTTGTCTGTGATTGCGGCTATTTTTATGCTGTTATTAGGGGTCTATCTTGCTGGATTTTGGAATACCTTGACGAGGCTTGAGCAACTGGGTACGAAGCTATGGCAGGTCATTGAACCGTTTAGTCGTCGGTTTATTCCTGTTCATACCGTACAACACGCTTTCCCACTGGGTTTTTTTTGGGGATGGTTGCCTTGTGGTTTGGTCTATACCATCCTGATTATGTCCCTATCCGTAGGGGGTGCAATAGAAGGCGCGTTATTGATGTTAGCGTTTGGCTTGGGAACATTGCCGAATTTACTCGCAATGGGTATCGTGGCAACCCGTTTGCTTAAATGGACACGGCATCCAAAGGTACGTTTAGTCGCAGGTCTTCTCGTGATTATTTTGGGGCTGGTAACACTGTTAAGCCTACATTCCGCGTCTATCAACATACAGCAAAATCATTGATGATCTTTTTCTTTTTTCAGGAGAAAATCCTGTCTCAGCGCATAACGATACAGGACACCTGAGTGCTCCTAATACGAGTTACGAACGTTACTCATTGGATCATCAGGGCTTAGTGGCTGATTTGTATGATGAACTCAACTCAACACTCTATTTAAAATCACCCAAACGTATCATAGCATTAAGGATGATCATGACGCTCTGTTGGCACGTTGGCTATTTCAGTATTTTTTCGGTATTCATTGCTTAGTTATTCAATAACTGACCTTATTGGTATTCAATCTAAAGGAAGACCATCAACGATGACTACATTTACTCGGAAAACCTTATGACGATTTTTATTCTGGTGGATGAATTTTAGGGGTGCGGAATGTAGGGTGTATAGTAATCTCTTATCCTTTTTCTATAATCCGAGTAATATTGAGTTGTTTGGAAGAGTTCATGATGTGAATAATGATTTGATTCGAAAGATTATAAAATCTAATCAGCTAGACTGTGTAGAAAAAGACCGCTTTGAGTACCAAAAGCGGTTCAGTATTTACAGCAAATAGAAAGGATGTAGCGAATGAGTTAGAAGGTATTTTGTTAAAAAATTTAAGCACCAACTCATTATTTCGAAAGGCTTGAGTGGTTTCTTCATCTCAATTAAATCGTCCCCGATATTTAAGCTGTTTTAATACTTTCAGATTCAGGTATTAATAATGGTGGCTTTATTCTCTTGGATGACAATCCCTTTTTTTCCTTGAAGCAGGTCATTAAATAAGCTATTAACCAGACTGCCCCGCCAATCATCAGTAAGGGTTGAGCGACCTTCTTGTACCATTTCGGCTATCTTTTTGCGGCTGGTGATTGCGCTGGGTGTAATGTCTAGTGCTTGAGCACGAATATTTAATGCGGTGATTAATACATCAATGACCTTGCTTTGGCTATCATTGGGTTTACTACGACGTTTAATCATTGGCCACTCTGCTTCAGGTAAGGCTTGTGCTGTTTGAATGCAATTGAGCCAGTCTTGATGATATTTTTTAGTACGCTCGGTATTGATCCCTCGCATATCGGCAATGTCTTGATGTGTTTTGGGTTCTTGTCGGGCAAGATCGATCAAAATATCGTCTTTTATCAGCCAGCGACGGGGTAAGTCTTTATGTTCGGCTAACTGTTCACGCCACGCGGCTAACGCTCTTAAAATAGCTAATTGAGGTCGTTTAAGTACTTGTAGTCCTTTTACTTTTTTCCATCGGTTGGATGCATTGATGGCATATAATGATGATTGAGTAAAACGTGCAAAATCACGATCTAGCCAATGAAGACGGTTTAATTCAATGAGCTTGTTGCGAAGCATGGGATAGGCTTTGGCTAAATAACGCACATCATCAATGGCATAATCTAACTGAGCCTGTCTTAGTGGACGTGTTGCCCAGTTGGTACGGGATTGTGATTTATCTAAATCAACGTTTAACACCTGTTGCATTAAACGGGCATAACCCATTTGATCACCATAACCTAATACGGCGGCAGCAGGTTGGGTATCAAATATAGGTTGCGGTACTTGTCCACTCAAATAGTTAAAAATCTCTAAATCTTGATGTGCGGCGTGCAATACTTTAATAATATTTTCATTATTTAATAAATGCAGAAGTGGTGAGATGTCATCAATTGCTAAGGGATCAATACAAGCTAATTGGAGTTTGCTTTCTTGATCATGTGCGGCAATTTGTACAAGGCAGAGCTGTGGGTAATAGGTGCGTTCACGAATAAATTCAGTATCGAGTGCTAACCATTGGCAGTGCTTGATGGCATTAATATAATTTGATAAATCATTGGTCGTCGTAATAACTTGATACACAACAGTGCTCCTTGATATTAAACAAAGGGGGCTTTTTTAGGGGACTATCCCTTTTAAACGAGGCCATCAAAAAAGATGATGACACCGTAACGGGGGTTTCAGCCAACTTATCCTCTTTTAAATAATGTGTCTTTGTGGGGAATTTTTAATCAGATGAAGACGTAGTCTATACTTTTTTGCTCATCATTTCTGCGGGTTTTAGCCAACATTTTATTGGAAGACCCGCGTTTAAAATAGGGTAAGGAGGTTGGAGGATAATGATACAACAGGATCTCAATATCAACAGAGCCTAGGTGTTTATTTTTGGGCTGTCAAATAACTGAGCGGTTTAATTTACCCATATGTTTTTTTTATGACCTTAACTAAGATTTTGAATTCTAAATTTATTATCGAGGGGTTAAAGTGGCTTTTATCTGGAGTATTATTATTTATGTATATAGTAATATTTTTCTTCTCCTTGACGGAGGTCAATAACAGGCGCATTCTATAAGCATTATAAGGATTTCTCCAACCGCTAGGAGATAAAATCCAGCGATTCATTTTAAAAAAATAAATGGCTGGTCGTTGAAGTGTGTAATTTGTTATAAATATTATTTATGAGTAAATTTGTAATTTTTTGGTGAATTACACTGTCTAAAAAGCCTACTTGATAAGAGTGGGCTTTTTTTTTCTTGCATTATCTGTCCTTATCCTTCTTATACTCATTTTTTTCTTGCTCATTTTCTGCTATATAGAGTGGGTTGGGTTGTTCTTTGTTATTTTGATAGCAACAAGGTATCAACTAAAAACGAAAATATAATCAAATATCAATAGCATCTAAGGTTCGTGGTTAAAAATAGAAAATAGTCCACACGAACCGTATTGAATACCTCTCTGAAACTTTTACCTACTTAGGATCTTTCTCTTTCTATGAGCTTTGTCCATCTACGTTTACACACTGAATATTCGCTTGTTGATAGTACTATTCGCATTAAACAACTGATTCCTGCGGTTATTGAAGGCGGTATGCCTGCGGTTGCCGTTACCGATCAAAATAATATGTTTGCGATGGTTAAATTTTACCGTGCCGCAATGGAAAAAGGGGTGAAGCCGCTTTTTGGTGTCGATGTATTATTAGAGGATCAGGACGATGATGATTTGCTCTATCACCTGATTTTATTGTGCCAAAATAATACAGGTTATCGTAATGTGACCCAATTGATTTCACGCGCTTATCAAGAAGGTCAAAAAAGGGGGATTCCACGGGTTAAAACACGCTGGATCGAAGAAACTAGTGAGGGTGTTATTGCTTTATCGGGTGGGCGTGATGGTGATGTTGGTTATGCATTACTAGCAGGAAATATTGAGGAAGCAAATAAGCGAGCACGTTATTGGGCGCAAGTTTTTCCTGATCGTTATTATATCGAGCTACAACGCACGGCAAAAGAAGCAGAAAATGACTACCTTCATGCCGCTGTTGATCTGGCTTTGGCACATGACTT
>JAGLBW010000025.1 GCA_023146545.1 Cocleimonas sp. | reverse complement strand
AGCATTGTTTACCGATATTCCTACGGCGATTAGTAATACACTCGAAATTGCTAAACGCTGTAATGTGACGCTGACGTTAGGTAAAAATTATCTGCCCGCCTTTCCCATTCCAGCAGGATTAACCGAAGCCGAATATTTTTCTAAAGCCTCTGTTGAAGGTTTAGAAATCCGCTTGCAAGAGATGTTTGATGTTAATGCGCCTGACTTTGCAAGGATCCGTAAGCCTTTTGATGAGCGCTTGCAAATTGAGTTGGATGTTATTAATGGAATGGGCTTTCCAGGTTATTTTTTGATTGTTGCCGACTTTATTCAATGGGCTAAAGATAATGATATTCCTGTTGGACCAGGGCGTGGTTCAGGTGCAGGGTCTTTAGTTGCTTTTGCACTTAAAATCACGGATATAGAGCCTTTAAAGTATGAGCTACTGTTTGAGCGTTTTTTAAATCCAGAACGTATTTCAATGCCCGATTTCGATATTGATTTTTGTATGGATAAGCGGGATTTAGTGATTGATTATGTGGCAAGAACTTATGGTCGAGATAAGGTTTCACAGATTATTACCTACGGTTCTATGGCGGCAAAAGCGGTGGTGCGCGATGTAGGACGGATTTTATCGCACCCTTATGGTTTTGTGGATCGTATTGCTAAACTGATTCCTTTTGAAATAAAAATGACGTTGACAAAAGCGTTAAAAGAATCTCCTGATTTAAAAAAATTATACGATGATGATGAAGAGGTTAAAGGACTTATTGACCTTGCCTTATCACTGGAAGGTTTAACCCGAAATGTGGGTAAGCACGCGGGTGGTGTGTTGATTGCCCCCTCGACGCTGGTTGATTTCACACCGCTTTATTGTGAAGAAGGCGGCGGTAGTGTGGTCTCCCAGTTTGATAAAGATGATGTGGAAGCGGTTGGTTTAGTCAAATTTGATTTTCTAGGGTTAAGAAACCTTACCATTATTGACTGGGCCGTTAAAACGGTGAATAAATCAAGAGCGCAACAAGGGGAAGTGCCGCTTAATATCAGCGATATTCCATTGGATGATGTCAAAGCCTTTCAGCTATTACAGTCTGGAAAAACAACGGCGGTGTTTCAATTAGAATCACGAGGGATGAAAGAACTAATTTTGCGTCTTCACCCTGATGTTTTCGAGGATATTATTGCCTTGGTGGCATTATATCGCCCTGGCCCTTTGCAATCAGGCATGGTGGATGATTTTGTTAACCGTAAAAAAGGGGATGCTAAGGTTGAATATCCTCACCCCGCTTTAGAAAAAATACTGGAACCGACTTACGGTGTCATTGTTTATCAAGAACAAGTCATGCAAATTGCCCAAATTCTAGCAGGCTACTCCTTGGGTGGCGCGGATATGTTACGACGTGCAATGGGTAAAAAGAAAGCAGAAGAAATGGATAAGCAGCGTGCGATCTTTATGGAGGGCGCACTTAAAAATAATGTTCAGGAGAAAAATGCCACTCAGATTTTTGATTTAATGGCCTTATTTGCAGAGTATGGGTTTAATAAATCGCACTCAGCAGCTTATGCTTTGGTGTCCTATCAAACAATTTGGTTAAAAGCCCATTATCCTGCCGCCTTTATGGCGGCGGTGTTATCTGCCGATATGGATAACACCGAGAAAGTTGTCACCTTTGTTGATGATTGTCGTCAGACGGGTTTAGACGTTGTTCCACCTGATATTAACCGCTCTCAATACCATTTTTCTACTGAACATAAAGGCAATGTCGTGTTTGGTTTAGGTGCAGTAAAGGGCGCGGGTGACAGTGCGTTAAGTATTATTATTGCCGAGCGAGAGCAAAAGGGTAATTTTAAATCCTTAGCGGATCTGTGCCAGCGAGTCGCTTCGAGTAAAGTGACCAAGCGGGTATTAGAGGCTTTAATTAAAGCAGGGGCTTTTGATAATCTAGGGAGCAATCGCAACAGTTGTTTAGCGTACCTTCCCGAAGTACTCCGCATGGCAAATCAAAAATACCGTGCGGATAGCGTCGGTCAAGCGGATTTATTCGGTGGTTCAATGGTGGTTGAAGCGGATGAAAAAATAGCACCAAAATTGGAAGAATGGACGGAACGAGAGCGTCTTCGTTTAGAGAAAGATGTGTTGGGGTTATATTTAACGGGGCATCCTCTTAATGAATACGAGGATGAAATTAATCAGTTTCGTTCACATCAGTTATCTGATTTAGCCGATGATGATGGGCATCAACATTATAAAAAAGTCCCCGTTACTTTAGCGGGCTTAGTGTCGGGCATTCGTACCCAAAACACAGAAAAAGGAAAGCGAGCTTTTATCCAACTGGATGATAAAACTGCTTATTATGAGCTACTGGTTTTTAGTGAGCATTATGAAGCTTTTCAAGCCTTGATTCAAAAAGAAGAAGTGTTAGTCATTGAAGGTTATTTAAATACCGACTTTGCGGGCAATATGCGGGTACGTGTTGAAGTATTGCACGATATGGAAAGTGCACGTAAGACCTTTGCACTTCGCCTACAACTCGCAGTGAACAAAAAACAGGCAAATAATCGCTTATTAGATGATTTTAATAAAATTCTACAAACTGAAAAAAATAAATGTTGTCCTGTTTTAATTGATTACGAGACCGAAGAGGCAATCGCTAAAATACGTCTCGGTGAAGCCTTTCATAGTCCCTTGGATAATGAGACGTTGTTGTTACTCAAGCAACTCTTTGGGAAAGATAAAGTGCAAGTGTGTTATTGATAAGTCATCACGAGAAATATCATCAATTTCAGTGAATATTCACAGTCTGAACAAACCGCTTAACAATCAACCTATTTGCTGATGTTTATGTCACTTTGTCCTACAAATGACACTTATGTAAACATATTATTGCAAGCGGTAGTGAAGTACTACACTATTCCTCATTCATATAATTGATTCATTAGGAAGTATCTGTGATCACACCCATTAAAAACTTCTTTAAACATGTGACCTTATTAGACCCTCAATACTCATTAAATGTTGTTATTGTATTGTTGCTTAGTGTGGTCTCTTTCTATACTTCTTTTGATGGCTTACGTCATTATATGTTTGGTCAAAACCCTCAAGAAGCATCGTGGTCTTTGTTGATTTTATTGGGTTTTTTGGTTTTTCTTATTCAATTGCTATTAATTGTTGCGCTCAGTCGTTTAACGCAACGTATTTCATTTAGCAATAAAATATCAATGATGTTTCTCTACTTTATTGCAATGGGCTTTAGTGTCTTCTTAAGTTATAGCTATTGGTATCAAGCGATTCAAGCGGATAATTATGCGTATGATAATTTTAATGTACAGTTAGATGATAGTTTAAGTGATGTCGGCATTTATCAAGAGACTTTCTTAAAAATAAAAAAAATGGCAGAGGAACTCGCCGAGTATTCACAAGACACGGCAACCTTAGAGAAAAGAAAAGGGGGAACCTGTGGTGATAATTCTGCACCGGGTGCAGGGCCTCGTCAATCGCTACGGAACAGTGAAGAACTGTTATTTACCTTGATGAGCAATGATATTTTGCTCCTTAGCGATAAAGTGACTCAAAAAATTAATAGCCTTGATAATATTCGTTACGGTTATTCACCTGATTCTGATGTTAAAAAATTACAAAATGATATGAACATTGTGATTGCTGATGTTAATCGCTATAAACAAAATCTGGATCTGGTAAAGGCTAAAACAGTATTAAAAGCGCACAGTGGCGAAGCACGTAGTGCGCTCAGTGTGGTTCATAATGGAGGCAACCGTACCGTCTCTTGTCCTGATGCAACGATTACCGAAAAATCACAATTACTACTGACACGCATTCAAGATTTGCCTGTGCTAAAAAATATTCGCTTATTTGATTCTCAAAATGATCGTGAGGTGATGGAGCGGGCGCTAAAAGTCTTTACAGTAATTCCTTCAACGGTTAAAGGTATCTTTTTTCCACCCGATGCCGTCGCTGCAGTCGCGGAGGAAAAAAGTGCTGAAGCGGTTAAATCGAGTGATTTTACACCGTTGGTTTTAGGGGTGATGATTGATTTAGTGATCTTCTTTGTGGGTTATGGTAACGGTAAATATACCCAACAACGTAACTATTTAAGCGGTAAATATCACGGTCAACATTTTAGCGTAAATGATGCCATAAAAATAAATCATGTGTTTAAAATCAAAGAATTAAGAGAGAATTTGCAATGGTATCATCATCAGTTGGGGAAGAAGCATTTGATTATTATTCCCAGTGATAATTATCGGCAGTCAGAAAATCTTAATAAGCGTAATTTAGTCTCTTTAATGGAATCTTTATTAGCCAATCGTCGCGTTGCTTTAGAAGCATTGCGCGTACCGTTTGATACTTTGCCTGAAAATATGCACCGTCGCTTTGCCGATTTACCTAAAGATACCTTATTTGAGTTTTACTTTGCGACAGAAGAGCAATGGTTTGACTTATTGCAGTCCTTAGAAGCTGATGAAATTTTAACTTCAGAAAAAATAGATACACAGGAATATGTGCTTTCAGCATTAGAGCATAGTGAGGCAAGAAAAGACAAAGCATCAAGACGCACCCCTTTATTTCCCTTTATGAAAAGGGCACAGCGTACTGATTCAACTGATATTGAACAAAAGAAGAGACGTGACCTGACTTTAGAAGAAAAGGCAATTCAAGACAAAGTACTCGCAGAAGAAGCATCAAAAAATAGCGGTGATAAAGCAGAAGCACCTAAAGTAAACCAGACTAAATCAAAGGGGATTAATTTAACAAAAACTAACAAAACAGACGTTAAAGATGGCGAAGACGTTAAACCCGAAGATGTTAAAGCCAAAGA
>JAGLBW010000024.1 GCA_023146545.1 Cocleimonas sp. | reverse complement strand
AGACGCTAAAGCCAAAGACGCTAAAATAGAGGAGGTCAAATCAAAGGAAACATCAAAGGAAACTCAAGCTACCGAACCTAAACAAGAGGAAATAAAGCCAATAGATTCTAAACAAAATTCTATTAAATCAAAGGAAATCCATGAGTCATTCACCACTTCTTTGGATAAAGACGATAGGAAATAATGCATTATGAATGCTTTAAAAGCTGCCGTTTGGGTTTCAAAATTAGAGGATCGGCGTGATGCCCTTCGACTACGATTGCATACGATGGGACTTAAATCGTTATTAAATAAAAATGATCCCGAAAATGTTAAACCTGAGCGTTTAAGTTTACAAAATTTTCCTGCTTATTCTAAAGAAAAAGCCTTATCAGGTGCGTTATACCTTGCCAGCATTCCTGCCATTTTAGGTGCTTTATTTCGTCCTAAGTCATTACTTGGCGTTTTATTATTAATGGGGTCTTTTATTCTCATTATAGCCTTTGTGATGATTGCATTAATCAGTGGTAGCATGTACTACTATCTTTCAGGGCCTGTTGATAAAAGCGTATTGCAATCCTATCTAAAACAACACCAGCAAGGGATTGCACTCACGGTACACGATCAAAATAATGATCTTTTAGGTGCATTGCCGCCCTTAACCAGTGAATATGACAATGCGAGGGGCGCATTATATGTTAAAAAAACGCCCCCTTTATATTGGGACTTAGTTAAATCATCAACAGATGAAAGCTTATCATTTGACTATCAAAAAATGAGCTTTTGGTCATTGTATAAAAATATCCTGCAATTTAAGAATGCATCGTATAAAGGGATTAATCTTGCCGCACCGTATCAACAAAACCCTTACAATGATAACTTGATTCAACGAATTGGCGCTAGCTTACATCAAATTACCACAGGAGAAGATAAACGTAGTTTGCTGAGTCGGTTTTTGCAGCTCAAAGAAACCTTGCATATTGCTCGTCACTTATTTCCCTATCTATCCAAAAATAAGGGTGAGGAATTTAAACGCTGGATCGCCATGCATGCTCCCTTATTATCTGCTAAAGATGATGTGTATGGTTTAGCCTCGATTGCCATGTCTTTATTTGGTAAAGAAGTGAGTGATTTAAACCAAGGGCAACAAGCGTTGTTAGCCATTGCTTATCATCAACAAATAGATCTTGCGGCACTATTTTCTGATGATGCAAAAAAACGTCAAGATCAATGGCAATATGTCGTGAAACAAACCGTAGTTGCGGTAACCAAGCAGTATAAAAATAAAAAACCGCAAGCATTACGTAATATTTTAGCCGATTTAGATGAAATTAAGCTTGCCCCCTCTTTTGAACTCTCCTCACAATGGCTTAATTTTTTAAACAGCAAACAAACAGATCAACACTATCAACACCTCCTACAGCGAAGTGAATTAACGTTGGGTAAGTTAAAAGAAGGGCTTTATCGTACGTTAAGGCAGACCGCGATTACCCTGCCTAAACATGATGTATTAACCGATGTGAAAATCAGTTTGCCACTGTTACAAAATCAAAAATTTGATCAAACGTTAGGAAAGGTATTTAAAACGGTTCAACGCTTTTATCCAAAAAGTTTTGATAAAAAGCTGGGGCGTAGTATTGAGAATGATGGTGCTGTCATTGATATTCGAGTGAGTAATGAACAAGGTAGCCTGATACGTTCTTATCAACGTGGCACAGCAGGCGAACGCCCGATTGCTAACTTGAGCGATATTATGATCAGTAGCTTATTATTATCACGAGGTGATCAACCAAAAACACGTTATTGTAATAAATCTCATGGGGGCGCTCGTAATGCCAGCGAACCGATACGAGATGGGGTAAAAAACTGTAAAGCATTAGGCTTAAAAGGACATGCCTTTAGTTTGAAACAAAGTGTACAACAAGGAAAGCCCCTTGCCTTATTGTATGCTCTAACACAAACCCACCCTATTTTATCCGATGATTTTATTAAACTTTATACTAATTTTGGTTTATCACAGACATCCTCTAGCACCCCCGCAACAACTAAAGTGTTAGCCTATGAATTAAGCCTTGGGTTGAACCAAGCGACCCCGAAAACAATTCATCAGGTGATTCATAGCATGACCGAACTCTTATACGGTGTACCCTATGGTAATACCCCCTCCCTAATTGATACGGTACAAACTATTCATTTATCAACAAAAAAAGAAAGCAGTTTTGTACAAGAAGACTCAAAAGATGCATCAAATACTTTAGGGATCTATTTTTCGGCACAAAGTAGCCTCAATGATATGAGGTCATTATTTAGTATTCCAAACAATAAAAAACGTAACCCCCTAAAGTTTTTGCGTTCAGTGGAAAAAAAATATGGCATAACCTTTCTTTTTGTCAAGTCAGCGACCTCAAAAATCCCTAATGGACGTACCCGCGATAAATGGCTGGTTGGCAGTTTGCGTTTAAGACAACATATTTATAGCTTTACCATTATGATTGGAAGCGATGATTTAAATGGTGGATTAGGGAAAAATATCAGTCATCAACAACTCATGCTACCTGTTATTAATGCACTAGTGGAAAGTCTAGAATAAAGTAGCCCTTAATTTTTTAGGTATCTTAAATACTGATCGGGAGGTCAGGAGTGTCGTCGATGTATACCCTTAGTAGTTAATTCTTCTATTTTCATCCGCTTAAACCTCGTCTATTGTGATACTAAAGGTGATTCTCGGACAGCCCC
>JAGLBW010000023.1 GCA_023146545.1 Cocleimonas sp. | reverse complement strand
CCCTATAGGTAGCTTAAATTTCCAATCGTGTTGTAGGATATGCTGAGTTCTGAAGCGCATCAGAATGGCTAATTAATGTACTTTCCAACGTCAGCACCTCCTACGACAATATTCTATTTTTGGAAATTATTTATCTGCAAAGCTATAGCACCAATAATATTTTGAACACAGAGCAAAACAATGATGATAAAAATAAAAGTAAGTCTTTTTTTATTGCTTTTTATGACTGTAACACTCCAAGCCGAATGGCAAGATAGCCTAAATGAAGCATGGAAAAGCACCAAAGAAATCAGTGGCGAGGCTTTAGAAAGCAGTAAAAAATATACCCATCAAGCCTTAGATAAGTCTAAACATTATTATGACAATCTAACCAATGATTTTGTTGCCCCCGACCTTGTTACCCCAGAATTTATCCAGCAAGAAAAAAAACAACACATTCAAGTGATCTGGAAAGACATACTCGCTAACCTTGATACCGCTTTAACGTTAAATAATGAAATAGATAAAGCACCTGCCTCTCGTTTTTTTGGAGCAGATAAAAAATCATTAGGAGACGATCAAATTGATGTTTTTAAAGAAATTGAAGCCTTACTTTCAAACCCTGAAATTAATAAAAATCGACAACACATTGATGATTTAAAACAAAAAATAGCTGAAAAAAACAGTAACATTGCACAATATATGGAGCAACGAGTTGTTGCGGATGCGGATGATAGAGAAGACTACAATAAAAAAATAAGCAAAGAACAAACAGCGATTAAAGACCTATCACAACGGATTAATAATGAAAAAGATAGTCTAAGAAGGCGTTTTAATGCCTCTGGATTATTATTAAGTGATGCACAAGTTGACGTGCTACTTTCACGAGTTGACTCGGATGACATTATTAAAATGGCATTGGTTTATGATGTCTTAGCTGATATTACTGAACAGTTAATGGGCTTAACCAAAGAATCCAATGAAAATATTCAGCAAGCACGGAAATATTATGGAATGCATGTGGTGTTATTAAAGCTAGTGATTAATATGCAAGATAATTATGTGGCAAAATTGGATCAAGAATACCTGCCAAAAATAGAAAAAATTCGTAAAGAAACCAACCGAATTAATCAAGAATCAATCCACTTATTAGCAAAGGAAGGTAAACACGAACGCCGTAATGTATTACGTAAAAATATTAATGCGCAACGCCTAACCCTAAACGTTGCCAAGTTATATACCGAACAATTAACGCAACAGCGTACCAAAGTCATTAAAGCCCGTAATTTAGTCGCATCAGATTATAATGTTGCTAAAAACACCTATGATACCGTTAAAATAAGTGCCGATTTAATTCGTTTAATGAAAACCAATCGAGCCTCTTTTAATGCCTTAATGAACATCCAAATTCCAGAAATTGTACCGTTTGAAAACCTTGCAATGCAACGTAAATTTGAAGAGCTATCATCACTGATTAAGTAATAATAACTTAACCCGATGAATCCGACTTGACCGAGCCATGAATTTGATCTTGCTCCACTTCGAGCCAATAACCTTCTCGTTTACGGACTTTAATAAAGGTTTTCTCCAAGAATTTAGCACCTAATTCTTCGCGTAATCGTTTAATCGGTTGCCCACCAATATCTAAAGCGTGCAAGGGTATGCCGTCTAAACGACTTTCTGCAAGGCGTTTTAAGTTATCAATTTGTGTTTTATTCAGCTCTAACTCAATATTATTAAGCTTAATACGGTTAGCCGGTAAAAACTCAAGATGCTCACAAAAAAAACCTGATTGTCGCCATTTATCCAATTTTTTTCTATCCTTGTTCCACTGATGCATTTGATAAATCATCAAAAATAAAGACAAAATTAGAGTAGAAAGCAAGACTAAAATAATATTTTGCATTAAACCATGATATTGAGCATCAATATTAGTATGAAAGCTCAGAAATTGGATTTGTTTCTCAGTATCTTTTTGTGTTTCCCCGATCGCAAGCACTTCACGTTCAAACATCTGCAAGGTAGTGCTATTTTCATAAGGACTGCTTGAAAGATACAATATAGACGTGATGGATAAGCTGATTACCACCAGCATTAATATAGAAACAGTAAAAAAGAATACAACAGTCGTTAGTTTTCTAAAAAGAGCGTTCAAAGGAACACTTTGTTTCTGTTGTGCCATGAGTTGCCCCCCCTGACTAATTCAGTAGAAATAAAATTCCTGAACTTAGATGATAAACCAGTCTCATTCATTCAGAAAAGTGGTGAAGCAACGCCTGCTTTCCTAAAAATCGCTAAGGTGCAGTTTTTTGCCCTGTAATTAATGGGTAGCCGTTGTTTTTATTGTTAGCTTATAAAATTTAATAATGATTTATCATAGCCTGAATATTTATTCTAAGCAAACAGCAGGTTTGATCAATAGAGCACAGAAAAAAATAAGAAATGCCTCGAAACGAGGCAGATTTGTTACGCAACAGATCAATCTTTTCATCTATTCTTATTCGATTTCCCTACAACTATTTTTTTAAAAGATTAAACATTGTTTGTAAATTGATCTAAAATAACCTTATAAGTTATGAGGGAGGAGTCTGAATAACTTGTTTGGATTGTGCTATCATTTACTATAAAAAAGTCAATGATATAAACAATTTAAAAAAGGAAAAAGACAAGGTTTTAGCCTTGTTATTACAGACATTATAAAAAGGTTGGTAAAGTTATGGATACGTTTAAAAATATATTGATCTCGATTGATTTTAAAGCAGAAACTGAAAAATCAAAAATTGAGCGCGCCTTTGAAATGGCACAAAAAGATGAGTCAGTTTCCCTGACGTTTATCTACATTGTACTGGAGGTTGTACCCGACCCTGAGCTTTCGATTATCTCTGTTGAGAATCAAGAAAGAATGTTAGTAAATGATGGAAAAAAATCATTAGAGCAATTGATCAGACCTTTCAAAGAAGAAGCAGGTGTCAACAACAGCATCAAATGTGTTGTTCGAGTCGGGAGTAAACCCAGTATTGCAATTATTCAGCAAGTACTTGAAAATAATCATGATATTTTATTCGTCAGCACCCGAGATAAAACCTTTGCCGATAGTATGCTGGGCAATACCACAATGGAAATCATGCGCCGCTGTCCTTGTCCGATCTGGGCTGTCAAACCTCGTTTAGAAGGAAGAGACCGAGAAAAAATTATGGTAGGCATTCACTTTGATAACAAAGTAGCGGATAAAAATGAAGCCTTAAACAAAGCGCTATTAACATTAGCATTAAGATTTGAAGAAGAACCTACAAAAGAACTGCACCTTGTTAATGTTGTCAAAAAAATGACAGCCGATATAAAACAACAACATATCTTAAAGTTAGAGACATTAATGGAGCCAATTTCTAAGGCAACTGATATGAAAATAGTTTCTCATGTATTAGAGGGTGATGTAACCACCTTGCTCCCAGAATATGTTAAAGAACATGAGATTATGTTGGTTGTATTAGGTATGTTATCAAGAACAGGTTTAAAAGGCTTCTTTATTGGTAACACCGCCGAGAAAATTTTAAAGCACCTTAATTGTTCCGTTTTAACCGTTAAGCCAACTGATTTTGTAAGCCCTGTTAAAATCAAGTAACCCTGTCCCTAGATATACAAATAGAGGATATCAATAATGAATAAAAATAGAATATTGAGGAATATCCCCATGATAAGCGTGTTCCTAAATTTATTTAGGAACACAATTAAGAGGAATTTATTCCTCAGTAAACTTCATTAAGATGGGGAATCAACTCCCCATCCTGCATTCCTAAGAGGATAGGTATCGGTAAGCTCGTTTGCGGGGTAAAGGCTATCAATATTTCTTAAATACTTAGCGACAGCTTGATAGCGGCTTCAGCCCTGTTGCATCATCAATCACACCAATTATTCGCTGATTGGTGGTTAGGGCGTAGAATAGTTTCCCATCGTTGTAGGTAACTTGCAAATGTTCGGTAGCACTTGATGAATCTTTGTGCAGTAATTGGTCTTCTGAATCCTCAGTCTTTTTATAAAGGCTAACAGGGTGAGCACCATGACTGAATCGTGTAGTGTAATAATCAACCTGACCAACAAAGGCAAAACGGGTCATTGGGGAGCTTTTACCCTTTTGGACAACCTCTATCGCCGCGGTATTCTCTTGATTAATACGCCATAATACCGAACGGTGAAGCGGGGTATTGACGACTCGAAAATAGATTGCGCCATTTGTAGACGATAAACGAGGCGGGTGAGTGTACTGTCCAATTTCAGTCATCTTGTTATTCTCGTCTTCAACTTTTAAAACAAAGCCTTCGTTATTTTTTTCACTAAAGTAACGGCGTTGCTTATAAGTGAAGCCGTTGCTTTCGAATGATCCGCCTTCAAACGGTTTAAACAGTTGACTACGAGTAGGGTCGTTGCAGAGTGTACGACGTACTGTTGCTGGGATTTGTGCGGTTTGTCCAAGGGTATAACTGAATAAACCATTTTTAGGCAAGGTGTTATTGATAATACTCCAATGTAGATCGCGGTTGATAAAGCCGATATTAATGATATTACCTTTCGTGTTTAACCCTTCTTTGGGGATGGATAACTCAATCACGTCATTGGTGCGGATGTATTCAATCGGAGTTACATTAAAATCCCATGACCAAGCAAGTGGGTTTTTTGATTTAAATAAGTCATTATTTTCAACCATATAATCGACCCCCGCATTACCCCAATCCCCACCAAAAAATTGCAAGCCTGTAGCGGCATCGTTATCGGTATCTAAGAAAACTTGGGTGTTTTTGCCCAGCATTTTGGATTGTATTAATAGTTTTAGACTGCCCAAGGTCTCACTTATTTTTAAGGTGGCGGTCTCATTACGAGCAGCTATTTTAATCTGCGCCCAATCTTTAATATTGCCATCGATCACAATTTTTTCATTTGATTGTGGTGTAATAATAAGGGTTCGGCTTAATTCACTTTTATTTCCAGCACGATCACTGACCCGATAAGTTATTTTATAGGAACCGATTTCATTAAGATTGACTGACGACTCGGTTTTAATGCGGTCGCTAATATTGCCATCAATATTATCTAAAGCAGTTGCTCCAGGGTCACTAAAATCCGATCCTTTTGGGAGACGTATTAGTGCAGAGCCATTGAGTTTAAGCACGGGAAGAGTGGTATCTTTGTATGGCGGCGGCGTGTCTATTGAAGCCAATGCCATGCGGCTGGATTTTGGGTAGAAATAATTAACCTGCCACTGGCTGTCTCGAATGATAAAACCAAGACGCATTTGAGGGGATAAGCCTTGCAACAGTGATTTTTTGAAGGCGGTAGATATAAGACGATCCGTTTGATGGTAAGTTATCCCATCACTATTAATTTCTTGCCATTCCCATGCTTGATTATTGCTGGTAGATTTGTAGAGGATACCGTCTTCAAGCAGATAATCTGCGCCTGACTTAGCCCATGCTTCATTGTTAAATTGAAAACCTGTGGCAACATTATTGTCGATATTAATGAAAAATTGATAATGTTGTTTTTTTGAAAATTGAGTACCAACTTGGCTAAAGGTTATTGTATCGCCCTTTAGTGTTATCTGAGGCGAGGATAAGCGACTACGTGCCAATACATTGACCCGTGACATACTTTGAGCATTTAGCGCATGGGGTTGTTGCTTTAAACTGCTGGGTTTTGTTTCTTTTTTTTCTTCATCGCAAGCTGTCAATAATGAAGCAATAATTACAATATAAATCAATGGAATATAATGATTTTTAGACAACATAAATTTGTTTCCGTAAGGGGTCTGTTTATTTTTATTTTGTTGAATTATTAGTTTGGTTAATATTTAGCCAAATTAAAATAGAATCATTGACTGATGGTTCTTTTGAAAAGACAAGTGGATTATAGTTTTTTTCTTTAAAAAATATAAAATATGCTGAACATTATTGACTCTCCTTAATTGACATCCTCCACTTAAAGGACGGGGATTTCTCCTGTTAGCGTGTAAAATAGCGCCCTCTTTTGTTGCTGTAAATTTTACGGAGTGAATCAATAATGAATATTTTAGTTATAGGCAGTGGTGGACGCGAACATGCTTTGGGTTGGAAGGTTGCTCAGTCAGATAATGCTTCACGGGTGTTTATCGCTCCTGGTAATGCAGGCACTTTTTTGGAGGATAACTTAGAGAATGTTGCAATTGAAGTGGATGATATTGCAGGGTTACTGCAATTTGTTCAAGATAATGATATTGCACTAACACTCGTGGGTCCTGAAGTGCCTTTAGTGTTAGGTATTGTTGACCAGTTTAGTGCCGCAGGATTGCGTTGCTTTGGCCCGTCGAAAGGTGCAGCACAATTAGAGGGGTCGAAGGCATTTACAAAAGATTTTTTAGCACGCCATAAGATTCCAAGCGCTGCCTATGGTAATTTCACCCAAATTGATGAGGCAGTTGCTTATGTTAAGCAACAAGGCGCACCCATTGTTATTAAGGCGGATGGTTTGGCGGCGGGTAAAGGGGTTATTTTGGCGCAAACCGAAGCAGAGGCGATTGACGCAATCCACGATATGCTGGCAGGCAATGCCTTTGGAGAAGCAGGACACCGGGTTGTTATTGAAGAATTTTTACAAGGTGAAGAAGCCAGCTTTATTGTTATGGCGGATGGTAAAAACAGTCTTCCGCTTGCTAGTTCTCAAGATCATAAAGCCCGTGATAATGGTGATTTAGGTCCAAATACAGGAGGAATGGGTGCTTATTCTCCTGCCCCTGTTATTACGCCTGAAATGCATCAGCGTATTATGCAACAGGTGATTGAACCCACCATTAAAGGAATGGCTGAGGAAGGATACCCGTTTACAGGTTTTCTCTATGCGGGTGTTATGATAGATGCGGATGGGATTCCTAAAGTGCTCGAATATAATGTCCGTTTTGGTGATCCTGAAACTCAACCGATTATGATGCGCTTGCAATCGGATTTGGTTGAACTAATGGAAGCCGCACTGGATGGAAAATTGGATACGGTGGAAGCACAGTGGGATTCACGCGCTGCATTAGGGGTTGTTTTAGCCGCAGGTGGTTATCCTGATGATTATGCAAAAGGCGCTGTTATTTCGGGTCTTGAGTTGGAAGCGCTGGATCAAGGCAAGGTATTTCATGCGGGAACGATGATGAAAGGTGATGAGGTGGTCACTCATGGCGGTCGAGTTTTGTGTGCGGTTGGTCTAGGGGATAATGTTACCGCCGCACAGCAACAAGCGTATACACTTGTTGAATCAATACACTGGGATGGTATGTACAATCGAGATGATATCGGTTATCGTGCTACCGCGCGCGAGGCGAAATAGAACACTTATCATTATATCTGAAACACCTCACTTATTATTAAGTCACTTGTTGGTGCAGTATTTAAGTACATTTTTAGTACGTAAAAATGACATCCTTGGTCTTATCCGTTACTGCGTTTAAATCTAATCAGGGATGCCTAAAAAATCGTAACTAGAATACGTATCATCAAAGATTAAGAAACAAGGGTTTAATAACGCCAAACGTATAGCTTACGCTAAGCTAACATTAGGAGGTTATTGACTTTTTGTTTCTAAAAGAATCTAAATTGAAGTTAAGTGCGTACAAAAAGAATGACACTCAATCGTGTCTCAAATCAAAAAAGAGGAATCACAATGGAATCAGTTAAAAAATTATCAGGTATCGCACTTGCTTCAGCAACCGCAGCCCTTTTATTAAGTGCTTGTGGTGGTGATAAAGCAGAATCTGATAAAAAAGCAACAACAGATAAGGCGGCAACAGCACCTGCAACAACCGTTGCAGAAGTCAAATGTTCAGGTACTAATTCTTGTAAAGGAACATCAGAGTGTGCAACGGCAACCAGTGGCTGTAAAGGTCAGAACAGCTGTAAAGGTAAAGGTTGGGTTAAAGCATCTAAAGCAGACTGTGATACTAAAGGTGGAAAGGTTATCTAGTTTCACTTTTTAGATCAATAAAAAAAGTCCTAATTATTTTTATCATTAGGGCTTTTTTTTTGCTTTTAATTTGCAACCAATAGGGGCTTGTTTACCGTAGATAGCTCTGTAGGTAGTTGTTCATAAGCATCAATCATCAACAATTAAACCCTACTCAAATTAGTCTGAGCTTTAATACCCCTAAAATGAGAGCGTAAAATGAATACAGCAAAAAAAATATCAAGTGTAACTTTAGCTTCAGCCGCCGCCGCTTTATTATTCACAGGTTGTTCTTCACCGACACCAAAAGTAGCAACAGATACGGGTGTAAAAGCAAAAAAAGCAGTGATGGCTCAAGTAGAGTGTACAGGTATTAATTCCTGCAAAGGGACATCGGAGTGCGCAACGGCAACCAGTGGCTGTAAAGGACAAAATAGCTGTAAAGGTAAAGGTTGGGTTAAAGCATCTAAAGCAGAGTGTTTATCTAAAGGTGGTAAAGCAGGCAAAACTATTAAAATGTAATCACCCACCTATTGAACGGTAAAGGAGGGGGGGATGGAGAGTGATTGTCTGCTTCTATCACCCCCGTTAAAGTGCTTTGGAAGACACTAAAATTAAAACAGATCAAACGCCTCCTTAATATCACATCGCTTTTCTAGCCATTGGGTAGAGCTTCTCCGTTTCATCAACAATTCGCTTCCAAACCAACTCAAACATATCGTCGGTATCATTAATAAACTTAGCATGATTTTTAATGTGTAATGTCTTTTTTCGACACCATCGCTTTAAATACTGAGCAAACACCCGTTTAATTTCAGATGACCCTGTCATAAATTGATCGGCTACCTTTTTTACTGCCGTATCACTATGCGTTAGCATCGGTTGATATAGGTTTCTCTCCTCTACACTCAAATGTTCTTTTACTAAATCCACATACGAAAAAAATATATCACAGGTCAACTGCGTGTCGCAGAGTTCTCTGTTTCGTAGCAATACCTCTAATACATTTGATAATTCAGCTATTTTATGATTTTGATCTTGTAATGTATCAATTGATACCATTCGGTATTCCCCACCGTTATGTTTATAAAAAGCTATTTTATCTTAGATCAAATATCCATCGCGTTAATCTATGACAAAGAAATGAAATAAATAATGTTTTAGCCTAAAATGTTGCTTAAAAATCACTTACTTTTTGTTTTGCTGGAGATTGTACCTTGGTGAGCTGAATACTTCGTTAAGCCTAAATATAGTCAACAAAATGTAATATAATCATCTATCTGTTTGTAGGGGAAACACTTGAATAGATAACAAAATAACACAAGGTAGTTCGGCTAACCCTGATTTCAAAGGGTGAGGAGCTTGCCTTTTTTATAATTGTCCCTATGCTAGGGACTTGTCCAAGAACAGGTACACCTACTGCAAATTCCCCTGATTATGCCTATTTTCCAGTAAAGAAAGCGGAAGAGCCATGGTACTTCACCTTTTTCGATTAAAAAAACAGGTACTGATCAGGATTATTTTCACAACAAGTACAGTCCTCAAATAATGTCTTAGTAGGCCTATCTGAAGACAGTAAAGCAAACAATCTTGTTGCTGTAAATACAACAAATGACTCATACATTCCGGTAACTCGGGGAGAACAAAAATATCATGATTGGAGCAGTTGCCAGAAAAATATTCGGCAGTCGCAATGACCGACTTGTTAAAAACTATTTAAAAACCGTACAAACCATTAATGCTTACGAAAAGGAATACGAAGCATTAACGGATGAACAGTTAAAAGCAAAAACAGCCGAGTTTAGAGCGCGTTTAGAAAAAGATGAAACCCTTGATTCACTCCTTCCCGAAGCTTTTGCCGTGGTACGCGAAACCAGCAAACGGGTACTGGGAATGCGCCATTATGATGTCCAGATGGTGGGCGGCATGGTGTTAAATGAAGGTAAAATAGCCGAAATGAAAACAGGTGAAGGTAAAACACTGGTGGCAACACTGGCTGTTTACTTGAATGCACTGCCTGGGAAAGGCGTGCATGTCATTACCGTTAATGACTATCTGGCACAGCGTGATGCCGATGGAATGTCAAAGCTCTATCGTTTCTTGGGGTTAAGCACTGGTGTTATTCTCAGTCAATTGGATCACCTCAAACGTCAAACTGCCTATGCGGCTGATATTACCTACGGGACAAATAATGAATTTGGCTTCGATTATCTGCGCGATAACATGGCGTTTAATAAAGAAGAGTTAGTTCAGCGTGGCTTAAATTTTACGGTTATTGATGAAGTTGACTCCATTTTAATTGATGAGGCAAGAACACCTTTAATTATTTCGGGACATGCCGAAGGTACTTCTGAACTTTACACTGCAATCAATACGATTGTTCCTACACTCAAGGAACAGAAAACGGATGAAAAAGGGGAAGTCCCAGAAGATGAAACCGATGTTAAAGATTACACCATTGATGAAAAATCAAAACAGGTTTTCCTAACCGATGAAGGTCATCAACGTGCCGAAGACCTGTTACATGAGATTGGTGTATTAGATAAAGCTGCAGGGCTTTACGATACGGCAAGCATTTCGGTACTGCATCACCTTAACTCAGCACTACGTGCTAATAATCTCTTTGAACTCAATGTAGATTATATTGTAGATGATGGAGAAATTGTCATTGTCGATGAGTTCACAGGACGAACGATGCCCGGGCGACGTTGGTCAGAAGGTTTGCATCAAGCTATTGAAGCGAAAGAAGGGGTTGAGATAAAACCCGAAAGTCAAACAATGGCTTCAATCACCTTCCAAAACTATTTCCGCCTGTATAAAAGGCTTTCAGGCATGACGGGTACAGCGGATACTGAAGCGTTTGAATTACAAGATATTTACAATCTTGAAGTCGTGGTAATTCCTACTAATATGCCAATGGTTCGAGACGATGGCAACGACCTCATTTATATGTCTGAGGAAGAAAAATATAACGCGATTGTTGAGGATATTCAATACGCGGTTAAAAAACAGCAACCGACATTAGTAGGAACGGCTTCGATTGAGACCTCAGAACTGTTGTCTCGCTTACTGATACAAAATAAAATAAAACACGAAGTACTCAATGCTAAGCAGCATGAGCGTGAAGCTCATATTATCGAAAATGCAGGTCGTCCAGGGGCAGTAACTATTGCAACGAATATGGCAGGTCGTGGCACCGATATTGTTCTGGGTGGATCACTTGATGCCGTGATTAAAGTCCTTGGTAAAAAACCCAAAGCTAAATCATTAAAAAAAGTAAAAACAGACTGGCAACAGCGTCATGATGCGGTAATTAAATCAGGTGGTTTACACATTATTGGTACAGAACGTCATGAATCACGCCGTGTTGATAACCAATTGCGTGGACGTTCTGGACGACAAGGTGACCCTGGTTCCTCTCGGTTCTTCTTATCGTTAGAAGATAACTTAATGCGGATTTTTGCATCCGATAAAGTGAAATCGGTTATGAAACGCTTAGGGATGGAAAAAGGTCAAGCCATCGAAGCTAAAATCGTGTCCAAGTCGATTGAGAATGCCCAACGAAAAGTAGAAGGGCACAACTTTGATATTCGTAAAAACTTATTAGAATATGATGATGTTGCCAATGATCAGCGCAAAGTAATTTATGAGCAACGCTCCGAATTATTAGCCTCTGAGGATGTTAACGAAACCATTGAAGCATTAATTGAAGATGTCGTTGATGAATTAGTAGGAAAGTATATTCCCGCAGGTAGTTTAGATGAACAATGGAATATTAAAGGATTAACCACCGCGCTTAAAGACGAGTTAGATCTTGAGCTTGATCTACAAGGCTGGCTTGATAGTGATGATGATTTAGATGAAAGTGTTTTAATAGAGCGTATTCATGAAGCACTGGTTAGTGCCTTAAAAATTAAGGAAGAACTGATTAGTTCTGAAAGTATGCGTCGTTTAGAACGCGATGTGATGTTGCATGTTTTGGATAGCCAATGGAAAGAACATCTTGCCGCCATTGATTATTTACGCCAAGCGGTTGCGCTACGGGGTTATGCTCAGAAAAACCCGAAGCAAGAATTTAAGCGGGAAGCGTTTGAGTTATTTGAAGAGTTACTCATTAATATTAAGCATGATGTGGTGGCTTATATTGCTCGCTTACAAATCACTATGCCCGAAGAAGCCGCAGCGCTTGAAGAAAGTTATGAACAAGCCGCCGCTCAACAATCAGATATGACGTTATTACATGAGAACGCAGAAAACTTACTGAACGACTCATCTACCGAACTAAAGCCCGAAGTCATGAAGCCGTTTAAAAAGTCCGTCAAAAAAGTGGGGCGTAATGAACGTTGTCCTTGTGACTCAGGCAAGAAATATAAACACTGTCATGGACGTTTAGCTTAAATTCTCCAATAGAATCGGTGGCTTTAGCCCTGTAAGACAAGGTTTTACAAGCAAAGCTAAAGTCTCCGAATCTACCGTAACAACACTATAAAGCTAACCATTTTTTTATAATCATATCACTGGATAAATGTTGAATAGACGCAATCGCTTGAGTACGCATCTGCGCCTGTAACTCAGGGTCGAAATACAACTGATCAATTGCTGTTGTTAATGCAATTTGATTTTGATTCTCAACTAATAAACCGTTTTTACCTTGTCTAATAATCTCTCTAGGACCGGTGGGACAATCGGTGGCAATCACAGGGCATTGCGTCGCTAACGCTTCAACCAAAACCATTGGAAAGGCTTCTGTACGACTGGATAACACTAAAAATTTAGCCCCTGCTAAATAGGGATAAGGGTTCATCTGCACCCCCATTAAATGTACTTTATCACTTATGTTCAATGCCTTAATCTGCTGTTCTAAAGCGGCTCGCCTTTCTCCATCACCAATAATTAATAAATCGGCTTGTCGTTGTGCTTTACTGTTTGCATACGCAGTAATCAATAAATCAAACCGTTTCACTTCATTGAAACGACCTAAGGCGACGATATAAGGTTTGGTATGTTGGTAAAGGGGCTGGCTTTGTTGCTTGATTTCATTGAGATCAACAGGGTTATAAATACAACTTACCTTTTTTAAAGCAAAATCCTCCTTTAAAATCTGAGCCACTTGATGAGAGACTGCAATCACGCCTTTTGCACGGTGGTACGTCAGTTTCACCAGTATTTTCTCGAAAAAAGACAATAATTTTAGTGGGTTACAATGCACCGAAACCACTGCTTCTCGGCTCGCCATAGCCACAGGAAAATTAGCGGTTTCCATAAAACTATAAATCGCATCATACCGTTCTTTTTTGAATAACTGACGTAATTTAAACGCCCGTTTAAACACATTATAAACTTTACCGATTAGGCTATTTTTTTCAGGACAATCTAAATAAATCAGCTTTCCAGACGGCTGATAATGTATTGCCTCCTGTTTGAAGACAATTAAACTGACATCATGTTGCTTGGCTAAAGCTTGTGCCAAATTAATGGCAACACGTTGTCCTCCACCCAATTCTAGATCTGCAATAACCAGTGCTATTTTTTTCATAAGTATTATTTTTATAAGTAATGATTGAAGGACTAACCCTACTGAGTAATATTTTTAGAGTAAATAAAATAATGATTAAGGGATATTTTGATTTCACTCTGATCGATTATTCGGGACTGAAATTATTGATATGGCCTAAAAAAAACGGTAAATACCGAATGATATTTACCGTTTTTTTATCCATCAATCGATTAAAAGATTATTTTAGGCGTTTAATACCCATCATTTTTAAGATCGATTTTTCATAGAATGGCTCAGAGCTGCCTTTCTTCATTTTACGAATAAAGTATTTTTCAAAAGCAATCTTGGCTAAATGCACCCATTTACCTGATTTAAACCATGCAATATTACGGGGTGGAATCTGAGGAATAGCAATAAATGCCGCACCACTATCACCAAAGTCGGCTAAACAAAGCGCCGTCCATGTTCCGTGGGTATGTGGCTCTTTGCCATTCAGCTCATCAGCAATATTATGTACTAAAGAAGTCACCATTGACTCAATCATATACCCTGTCTTTGGCGCACCTGTTGGAACAGGCGTTGCTTCAATCGGTGGAATGGCAATACAAACACCCGCCGAATAAATATTTTTATATTTGGGACTACGGTGTAAATCATCAACCATGACAAAACCGCGCGGATTACACAGTCCATCCACTTTAGCGACCACATCAACACCAAAGAATGCGGGTAACATCATCGAAAGGTCAAAAGCGAGTTCATGCTCTAAATAAACATCGCCTTTAGCATCCAGTTCAGTCACGAACATTTTTCCTTCTTCGACTTTAGTGGTTTTAGCATTGGTAATCCACGAAATATGTTGCATCCTTAACTTGGATTCCAACATACCTTTCGAGTCACCGACTCCCGCTAACCCTAAGTGCCCAACATAAGGTTCTGAAGTCACTAACGTCATTTTAAATTTATCACGAATTTTGCGTTTACGTAGATCTGTGTCAAGGATCATCGCAAATTCATAAGCAGGACCAAAACAACTGGCAAAGGGCATTGCACCAATAATAAGGTGTCCACTGCCTTTTTCGATCAATTTTTTATAATCTTCGTAGAATGCTTCGGCATGATCTACAGTACAAACAGAATGGGTATGTCCACCATGAGGACCACTACCTTCCACTTCATCAAAATAAAGTTTAGGGCCTGTTGCAACCACTAAATAATCATAGTCAACGGCTTTTCCGTCTTCCATTTCTAAACGACTGTTCTCAGCATCAATTTTATCACAGCGCCCGTTGATAAAATTAATCCCTTTACGTGAGACATATTTTTCAATATCAAAACAAATATCGTTGCGACTTCTCCAACCAACGCCGATCCATGGGTTAGAAGGTGTAAATTGAAAGTAATCACGCTCATTGATTAGCGTAATTTCATGTTCTTTTCCTAATTCATCTCTTAATTCGTATGCCGCAGGCATTCCACCCGTGCCTGCACCCAATACTACAATATGAGCCATCTTTGCTACTCCATTTTCTGTGATGTTATAAAGTTTGTAGGTGATTTATTTTCTGATTAAGAATGCACTAACTTAAAAACTATCTATTTTTATTAATTGCTTTGCTTGTTTCTATAGCAGTGATTGCCTTTTTTTACCCCAAATCACTTTTCCATAAAAAAAACAATAGGATAAATATACATTCTCTATCATTAAACCAAGCCCACCGCTTTCAGCAGGTGCTAAAAACTTGCTTTATAACACCATAAAATAATCCTTTCGTCAATGCAAAGACAGTAGATAAGAATATTATTTAATGCTAATTTATAAGGTTTTTTACTCAACTTTGATGCCTAAATAAACATATCCTGATCATTTAATTGACGAATTAAATATAATTCTATTTAATCTAAAAAATCAGAAAATTTTATGCCGAAAATCTTCATTTCATTTGAAAATTAAAGGGTATTATCACGTTTAAAGTAAAAATAATCACACTTGAAAAGTAGAGGTGAAAATATGAAAATATTTCTAGTCGGCGGTGCAGTGCGAGACCGATTATTGGGTTTGAAGGTTAAAGATAATGATTGGGTGGTGACCGGTTCAAATCCTGAACGTATGCTTGAAAAAGGATTTAAAACCGTTGGTAAAGATTTTCCTGTTTTTTTACACCCAACAACAGGTGATGAGTATGCCTTAGCTCGAACGGAGCGAAAATCAGGAGCGGGTTACCATGGTTTTCATTTTTATGCCGCAGAAGATGTCACCTTAGCAGAAGATTTACAGCGTAGGGATTTAACCATCAATGCCTTAGCTGAAGATGAGCACGGTCGGTTGATTGATCTTGTCGGAGGTAAAGCTGATTTAGAGCAAAAAGTATTACGTCATGTCTCTCCCGCTTTTGCAGAAGATCCTGTTCGTATTTTACGAATTGCCCGATTTTTAGCGCGTTTTTCATCCTTAGGTTTCAAAATTGCGGATGAAACATTGCAATTAATGCAAAATATGGTCAAAGGGGGTGAAGTGGATGCGCTTGTTCCTGAACGAGTTTGGCAAGAAACCCGTCGTGCATTAGGTGAAGAAAACCCTTCAAAATTTATTGAAGCCTTAAGGGCTTGTGGTGCCTTAGCGATCTTATTTCCCGAAATTGATCGTCTCTTCGGTGTTCCTCAATCTAAAAAGCACCACCCTGAAGTGGACACGGGTATACATACCTTACTGGTATTACAGCAAGCGTGTTTATTGACGGATGATCCTGTAATACGTTTTGCTGCCTTAACCCATGATTTAGGTAAAGGAACCACACCCAAAAATGAGTTACCGCACCATGACCAACATGAAGAGAGGGGCTATCAATTAGTTAAGGTATTATGTCAGCGTTATAAGATTCCAAAACATTACAAACAACTGGCAGCAATCACTAGCCTGTTTCATACCCATGTCCATCGTGCGTTTGAAGAACAACCTACGATCTTATTAGAGCTACTCGAAAGAGCCGATGCCTTTCGCCGTCCTGAGCGATTTAAGCAGTTTCTCTTAGCCTGTACGGCTGATAGCCGTGGTCGTCCCAGCTATGAGGATAATGACTACCCTGAAGCTGATTTTTTTGCCTTACTCTTGGAAAAAACCGCTCAAATTGATACAAAAGCGATTATTGCCGCAGGCTTTAAGGGAGAAGCCATCCGTGCTCAATTGCATCAGCAACGTCTTAGCTTGATTAAGACAATCAAAGCGGCACAGTAATCATATAATGTTGTTATTCAAATGAATCTTTTCCCCTTGAAGCATTTGAAACCCTTCAGGGGGAAATTAAAGTGAGCAATGCTTATAAATTGTAACCACGCTCTTCGTGATCAACAATATCTAAACCTTGTGCTTCTTGATCAGAGGTTACTCGTAATCCACCCACCATTAAGCCAACTAATTTAAACAGTAGGTAAGAGACAATCGCGGTATAGACAATCGTTGCGGCAACACCAATAATCTGCACTTGCATTTGTCCACCAATACTACTGATGCCATCAGCAAAACCACTGCCACTAAACAAACCTAGCTGAGTTGATGCAAAGATACCGACTAATAAAGTGCCTAAGATTCCACCCACACCGTGTACAGGGAAAACATCGAGTGAATCATCAATTTTAAGTTTTTGTTTGATTAACAAGGTGGCATTGAAACAAACAATACCCGCTAATAAACCAATAATAAGTGCGCCGCCAGGACCGACAAAACCAGAAGCAGGGGTAATCGTACCCAGACCCGCGACCATTCCTGTTACGGTACCGAGTGCTGTTGGTTTACCGTATTTAATCCATTCGATAAACATCCACGTCATTGCACCTGTTGCTGCCGAGATATGGGTGACAAGCATTGCCATTGCAGCATCACCGTTAGCGGCTAACGCACTGCCCCCATTAAAACCAAACCAACCTACCCATAACATGCCAGCACCTGTGACGGTCATGGTCATATTATGCGGTAAGATTCGACCAAAGTTACGGCGTGGACCTAAGACTAAAGCGGCGACTAAAGCAGCAACACCAGCGGTAATATGAACCACCGTGCCCCCTGCAAAATCGAGTAGCCCCATTTTTTGTAACCAGCCACCACCCCATACCCAATGGGTTATTGGAGCGTAAACTAAAAGCAGCCAAAACGCTGAAAATAACAAAACTGCTGAGAATTTAATACGTTCAGCAAAAGCACCGACAATCAATGCAGGGGTGATAATCGCAAAGGTCATTTGGAATAAAGCAAACAGAGACTCAGGGATATCACCGACTAAAGACCCTTTAGTGATGCCGCTAAACATCATTTTATCTAAACCGCCCCAATAGTCATTACCTGTACCAAAGGCGATGCTATACCCCACGACTAACCATAAAACAGAAGCTAGCCCTGCAATGGCAAAACATTGCATTAAAATGGATAAAACATTGCGACTTCGGACTAAGCCTGCGTAAAAGAGCGCAAGACCAGGTAAGGTCATAAATAAAACAAGTGCCGTAGAGGTTAAAACCCAAGCCGTGTTAGCACCATTGAGTGTGTCTTCTGCTTGTGCAGCCAAAGGGAATAGCATCAAACTTGCTATAGTGAATAAAATTTTCATAATCATCCTAAGATAAGCCCGTATAAAAACAGGAATATTTGAAAAAAACAATAACTTAGCAGAAGAAGCACTAAAGTGCTTCACGCCCTCTCTCGCCCGTACGAATACGAATAGTTTGTTCTATTTCTGATATGAAAATCTTACCATCACCAATTTTACCTGTGTTTGCAGCTTGAATAATTGCTTCCACAGCGGCTTCAACGGTATCACTAGAAACCGCCGTTTCAATTTTTACTTTTGGTAAAAAATCAACAACATATTCTGCACCACGGTAAAGCTCTGTGTGTCCCTTTTGTCGACCAAAGCCTTTTACTTCGGTGACAGTAAGCCCTTGAATACCAATTTCAGACAATGCTTCACGTACATCATCGAGTTTGAAGGGTTTAATTATAGCGGTGATTAACTTCATACAACTTACTCCTTGGGGGGTTATGACCAAATAGAGAATACCTTTTGCACTATTAAAGCGCAACTTCTGCACTAATCTTAGACTACAATCCATTCGCAATAAACATCAATAACGTAATGCCACAATGAATAGAAAGATCACAAAGGAAGCCGTTACTTAGCTCATATAACCCAAGTTAATTCCCTTTTTAGGCTTGCCCCAAAACGGTTTCTTTACGCCACGAACTTTACTTTTTTTAGGTCTTTCTGGTTGATCATTGCTTGACAATAGACCTGATAAGGCATTAGCTAATAATGATGATTCTTTTTTCTTATAGTGCTTTTCATAAGCGATATCAGCGACAAGTGGGTTGGTTGAATTTAATAATAGAAAACCTACTGCATTACTTCTGATACGAATTAACTGTTCTAGCGTATGGCGAATTTTAGCAAGATGCAGCTTGCCTTCATCAGCAACAATCAAGGTAGAGGATGCTAGTGAGGATAAAATTAAAGTATCAGCAAAACCACCGACAGGCGGCGAGTCAATAATCACAAAATCAAATTTCTGCTCAGCTTGTTTCACTAGAAAGTTCATTTTTTCATTACTCAGCATTCGCAACACATCATCATCAAAACTGCCTGATGTAATCACATATAAACCACTGACCTTTTTAAATTGCTGTGTCACACTGAGTAAATCTTCATTTTCACCCAAAAAATTACTCAAACCGCGTTTATTATAGATTTTCAGCTTTGTAGCGACGGTCGGTTTTCTTAAATCGGCATCAACTAACAGGACTTTCATTCCCATTTGTGCATAAGCACATGCCATATTACACGCGGTGGTGGTTTTACCTTCATTAGGTGAAGAGCTGGTGACTAATAATGATTTTCCACCTTGATGCTTTAGGGTAAAACGTACATTAGCGGACAGCACTCGATAGGCTTCTGAAAAAGGCGCATTGGGTTTTAATGCCGCCGCTAACGGCATGTCTTTTCCACGAATTTTTTTCGGTTTAGGGACTAATCCTAATACAGGCAAACCCGTAATCCGTTGTAAATCTTCGGTAGAGCGTACGGATTGATCAAGAGCTTCGCGTAAAAAAGCCAAACCCAAACCTAAAAATAAACCGCTGAGGAAACCAATAATTAAATTAAGCGAAGGCTTTGGACTGTACTTTTTAATCGGTTTGACCGCAGGATCTACAATTTTAATGCTGCTGGTATTAATCGATGATGCAATACTCACCTCTTCCACCCGTTGCAGTAATTTTTTATACAAACGCGCATTCGACTCTACGTCTCGTTTTAGCTTGTTATAATCAACACCGCTGTCTTGTAAGCCTCTTAATTTTTTATTAAAACGTGATAACTCACTCCGCAACCGTTGTTCTTGTCGTTTTGCAGCGAGATACTCTGCTTTTAATGCACTACCAATTGCACCTTTGATTGTCCCTGACTCTTTACGCAATTTACTGCGGATCGCATTAATTTGTTGTTGCAGACGTTTCATATCGGGGTAGCTGGGCTTAAACAGCTTTAATTTATCTTGATACCGTCCTTCTAAACCAACTAAGCGCGATTTTAAATCAATAATCACAGGATTGGATAAAGATTGAGGGCTATGACCTGATCGTTGTGCCGCACGGTATTTACTTTTAGCCGCAGAATGAGCGATTTCTGCTTGGACTAATGCGGAGTTAAGCTCATTCAGTTTAGTTACATGACGGGTTTGATTTTCATCAATGGTTAAGATGCCTTTTTTATTAGAATAAGTGACCAAAGCTTCTTCCGAGATTCTCAAACGCTCCCGTGCATCTTCAACTTTTTTATTCAAAAATTCTTTAGCAAAATCACCTGTTTCTGAATGTGAATCAATTTGTGATTTGATAAAATTATTCACCAAACTAGAGACCACATCTTTTGCCTCTTGAGGTGAACGTCCTTCATAATAAACCTCAACCAAATGTGTCTTATCAATGGGCTGAATTAATAATCGAGCTAATAATAATTGAGGAAGATCAACCGCATCAGGGTGGCGATTTTCTACAGGCAACGGTAAGCCTAAACGTGTTTTGATGCGATCACTTAGCGGCGGCTTATCATGCTCACCCAGTAAACTTCCACGTAGGTTAGTTTCTTCAATCACCTGTGATAGCATTTGACGGCTTTTTAAGGTTTCGTAACGGGTTCTAAAAAAGGGATCATTTAAACTATCCACTTCTCCACCTAAGTTGTCGGTTTTACCAAAACTAACCACCTCAGGACCTTTGCGCTCAATTTGAATGGTTGCATTAGCACGATAGGTTGAGTTAGCGGAGAGCGTAAAGAACATCGCAAGGGTTAATGCGAAGAGAATAGAAAAGCCAATCAGCCATTTTCTACGCCAAATAATTGAGAATATTTCATGAAGTGATAATTCTCGCTTTAATTCGGGTGTTACGGAACTATCAATCATTTGAACATTAGAGACAGGAATAGCGGTGTCATGAATACCCGCAGCCATCCCCCCAACTGTTTTAATAACGGGAACTGTCATGAGTTAAAACCTAAGCACTTATATTTATTATTAATCGTCTATTTATTATCTAAAAAACTACCCTTTAACATCATTGATGCTAAAAAACGATAATATTAAGAAATGAAAACTCAATAACATCCAGAAAAGGTAGCCAGAATAATTCATTCTTAGACTCAGGATCGATGAAATCCAACACAGACCCCATCATAAACGAGTTATCGGTTACAACAATATTTTCTGGATAAATGGGTGCAAAGGGAATTAAACGTCAAATCTGTTTCAAACCTCATCACGCTTTTCCCCTTTTTATTCCCTCTATTTTTATCTAATTTAGCGCAGAGGAACAAAGCCCTGCCGCATCAATTGTAACCCTTTAATTTATCGAATAATTCAGGCAGAAATAATGAGATTTGAGGAACAAAGGTTATCAACATTAAAAATAAGAGCAAGAACAACAACCACGGTAAGGA
>JAGLBW010000022.1 GCA_023146545.1 Cocleimonas sp. | reverse complement strand
CGGATCAATACCCAGCTTAATTGCAATCGGAAATAAGATCGGAGCCATGATTAATAGAATCGCCGAAGGCTCCATAAAATTGCCCGCAATCAATAATAATAAGTTAACCACTAATAAAAATCCCCATGCAGGCAAACCCCATTCAATAATAAACGCGGCAATTTGATGCGGGATACGTTCGGTGGTTAACACATGAGCAAAGAGAATTGCATTGGCAATGACAAACAGCAACATAATGGAGACTTTTGATGCCTCAAGCATCACCTTTTTGACATCTTTATCAAAAAAACTTTGAGGAAAAGCCTTCAGTATTGCGAGTGTATTTCTTAAGGTTGCTGAAGGAACCGTCTCATCTGTATTACGCCACGCGACTGTTTTTAAAGGGCCAATATCTCGATAAGCAAAGATTGCGATTAAAAAAGCATAAACTGCTGCAACCGCCGCCGCTTCTGTTGGGCTGGACACTCCCCCATAAATCGCACCCAGCACAATAAAGATCAGCATTAAACCGCCTAATGCACGACCACCTGATTGAAATATTTTTTTAAAACCGGGAAAGGGAGATGCAGGTAAACCTTTAATGCGCGCATAAATATAAATCGCAATCATTAAGAATACCCCCATTAAAAGCCCCGGTAACATCCCCGCCATAAACATCCGAGCAGCAGAAACCTCCGTCGCCGCGGCATAAACCAGCATCACAATTGAGGGAGGAATTAAAATACCCAACGTTCCCGCAGTGCTAATAACCCCTGCGGCAAATTTTTCGGGATAGCCTAGACGTGTCATTCCAACAATCACAATCGCACCAATTGCCGCAACCGTTGCAGGTGAAGACCCCGAAACAGCGGCAAAAAGCATACATGCCAACACACCCGCCATCGCTAAACCACCACGAATATGACCAACAAGATCAACGGCAAAATCTATAATACGTCGTGCAACGCCCCCTGTGGATAGAAAAGCAGAGGAGAGAATAAAAAAAGGAATCGCCAAAAAGGTATAGTGTTCGGATACCGATTCAAATAATTTAAGTGCAATCGAAGCCAAAGAATCATCGGAAAAGAGTAAAATAGTCATCACACTGGAAAAACCAAGTGATATTGCAACGGGTACACCGATCATCATGCAGAAAAATAACAACAAAAACAGCGTGGGGATAATATAAGACTCCATTAGTTAAGCTCTCTATCTGCTTTATCCGTTTTATTTATTCTATTTTCTTTAATCATATCCACTTTGATTTGTGCCGCTAATTCAAGGCTCTCTTTCGCTTCATTAAGATGGCTAAAACCTTCCGCTTCTCCCTTTATAATTTTGATCAAGAGTTGGATAAAACGAAACATCAATAAAACAAAACCAAGAAAAACAATACTCTCTGACATCCAGCGTTGCACCTCTAAATCATCCATTTCAAGGCTAATGGATTTAAGTGTTGCCAAATATTGCCATGCACCGACCATAAGAATAAGGCTATACGTCATCGCAATGAGAACAGAAAAAATCCCCATTAAACGGCGTGTTTTTTCAGGAAAGAGCTTAACAAAGCTATCCACACCAATATGTGCGCCCACTTTAACCCCATAGGAAGCCCCAAATAAAACAAACCATGCCATGATGTATAAGGTAACTTCCTGCGACCAGCTCACTCCGGTATTAAAACCAAAACGCAAAACAACCTCAGCGAAGACCAACAAGGTCATGCTCATTAGCAATAAGGAAAGAAAATTTTCCTCTGCTTTATTAATCATTGTGCTAAACATTAGAACCCCTTTGTAAAAAAAGGGCGCATCCCAAAGAAATACACCCTTTTTTAACCCCTATTTTTATTTATTTTTTATTCGATGCTATCGCGGCATCAAGTAGTTCTTTTCCCACAATCGCCTCAAACTGTTTCCAGACAGGCTTCATCATATCCACCCATTGTTGACGCTCTTTATCAGAAAGCTCAATTACCTTGCTACGCTTGCTGTCGATAATCGCTTGTTTATCACTTTTAGATTTTTCTGCCGCCACCTTATTGCCGTGAGCAATCGCCTCATCTAATAAACGTTTAAGTATCGGACGGACATCATCAGGTAAACCTTTCCAGAACTTAGCCGAAGTCACCACCATATAATCAAGCAAGCCATGATCTGATGAGGTGATATATTCCTGAACTTCATAGAATTTTTTCGAGTAAATATTTGACCACGTATTTTCTTGCCCATCAATCGCTTTAGTTTGTAATAAGGTAAACACCTCCGAATAAGGCTTTTTAAGTGGGGTAGCACCCACCGCTTCAAACTGTGCGGCTAACACATCAGATGACATAATACGAAATTTTAAACCTTTTGCATCAGCAGGTGTGTGCAATGGTTTTGAAGCCGAAATTTGCTTCATCCCATTGTGCATATAACCCAAACCCAATAACCCTTTTTTAGAAACTGTTTTTAATAAACCTTGCCCCGCTTCACTTTGCTGAAAACGCTCTACCGCACCCATATCTTGAAACAAAAAGGGCAAATCAAAGATTTGTAATTTTTTAGTGTATTTTTTAAATTTAGACAACGAAGGTGAAGCCAGATGTACATCACCTAATAACAAGGCCTCCAACACTTTTTTATCACTAAAGAGTTGACCATTAGGGTACAGCTTCACATCTACTTTACCTTTTAGCTTTTCATCCACCAGCGCTTTAAATTTAATCGCCATTTGACCTTTTGGCGTGTTTTCGGCAACCACATGAGAAAACTTTAAAATAATAGGTTCTGCAACAGCAGAAACTGAACCCAAGGCAAGTACAGCTACCGTGGTTAAGGTTAAAAGAGATTGTTTTATTATCATACAAAGAAGTTCCTATCGAAGCAGCAGGTTATATCAGTAGCAGAATGGATTTCATTATTAAATGAGGCTTAATTGACAAGCCCACCCGTTTATTTTAGCAAAGAAACAGCGACAAAGCAGGGTACAGCAACAACAAGCAGGCTATCCACCAACACAATACTTTTTTTTAAAAGGGTTCAGTTTATCTGTTTTAAATATCAATCTGCTATAAAAATAATCTATTCTTTATTGTGAAATACCCTTTTTTTATCCATCCCACAGCCGATACTTATGAACCTAAACCCATCGAATCAAAACATTGCTTATCTCAATTTTGGATCAAATGATTTAGAAAATTCAGGTATCGTGAGAACGCTATCGCTTGCCGCAGTGATCTTTTTTATTTTTCTCATTCCTTGGGGTGACGGTGCTTTTGATGGGCTTCCCAAGCTCGGCGGTATTATCTCCTTTGCGATGACTTTTTTGTACTTAGTGGTACACGGTTCACATCGAAATTTTAACTTCTTTCATTTTTTTAGTGTGCTTTATGGTGCATGGTTATTGTTTTCACTCATGTGGTCACCTGATCAAGTTTACGGTCTAGAAAAAGCCATTACCAACTCTCAACTGGTACTCATGGTGTTGATGTTCACCTTAATTATCCAGACAAAAAAGAATATTCATATGGCATACCAAGCCTATGTTTTTGGCAATATTGTCGGTTCAGGAATTATTCTTTATAACTATCTACACGGGATCGAATCACCCTATTACAACCGTTATGGCATTAAACATATCGAGACCGATGAACTTTCCATTATCTTAGCCATTGCGATGCCAATGGCCGCTTATCTTTCGACCCAATATAAAAGCTGGATAATGCGCTTAATTAACATCGCCGCGATGCCGCTTATTTTTTACGCCATCTTCTTAACAGGGACACGCACAGGCTCTATTGTGGCGCTATTTGGTATTTTTTATTGGGTATTTGCAAAACGTAAAGCCTCAATCGTAATTAAAGCCTCAATATTAGTCTTTTTTATGGGCGCTATTGTTGGCATTCTCACCTTTGCCCCTAAAGCATCCGTGGATCGCGTACTCTCCGCAGGAAAATCAATCTCATCAGGCACATTAAATTATCGAACCGTGATTTGGAACGGCACGATTGAAACATGGAAGGAACATTCCATTGCAGGGATTGGAACAGGGGGGCTAGGTCATGGGTTAACCCGTCAACATATTAATTATAATGCCGCACATAATGCTTATTTAGAACTGGTTTCAGAAAATGGTGTCATTGGTTTAAGCCTTTATTTATTAATGTGCATGTCCTTATTATATTACTTATTACAAACTAATCTGGATGACAAAGCTTTTTTAATGGCACTATTAATGATTGTATTGATTAGCCAACTGACATTGCATACGCACAATCGAAAAGAAACTATCTTTGCTTTTTCAATGGTGGCTATTCATTCCTTATACCGTTTAAGAAAAATGCGCGAAGAGAGAACGATAACACCACGCCCAACAACACATCATCACCTTTAATTTTCCTTAATAAAAATAAACAAGCCATGTTATTAAAAAACAGTGTTATCTATATTATTGCTAAAGCTATCCCTGCTCTTGCGGCCTTTTTTGCTTTAAGCCTTTATACCCATTTATTATCCCCCGAAGAATATGGCGTTTACACCCTTGTTTTTACCGCCGCTATTTTCACTCATAATAGTATTTTTAACTGGATCAATATGGCGACCATGCGATTTTGGTCGAGCAAACACTATAATACAGCAACCTTTGTTAGCTCTATCGGTATTGCTTATTTTAGAGTACTCGCCTTTTCACTCGTACCTTTAATCATCGCGCTCTATTTTTACTGGGGTCAGCCCATGGGAACGTGGATTCTCAGTGGTTTTATTCTCACCCTCACCTTAGCACTGTTTAGCATCACTCAAACCTTATTAAGCGCTCAAATTAAACCCGAAAAATACGCGATGTTAACCATTATAACCTCCGTTTCGACCTTAAGTTTAGGTGCATTACTTGCCTACTTAGGTTATGGCGCGATAGGGATTATTATTGGTCTGTCCCTTGGCTTTCTTACCCCATCGTTGTTAGCCAGTTTTTCAACATGGAAAACCTTTAACAAATCCGCGTATGATCCTGTATTATTTAAACGACTACTAACCTATGGCTTACCCTTAGCCAGTGCTGCCATTTTAGAAGAGTTTACCAAAAGCACCGATCGTTTTATGTTAGCAGGCTTACAAGACACGGCTCAAGCAGGCATGTATTCGGTCGGTTATGATTTATCAGGCAATGCTATTTTTATGATTATGTCTGCGATTAATTTAGCCGCTTACCCTGTTATTATTAAACTACTCGAAACCGACGGAAAACAGGTTGCTTTTGAGTATTTTGAAAAATACACCGTATTACTCCTAGCCCTTTCCATTCCAACCGTTATTGGACTCTCTATTGTTGGCTCTAATCTCGTTTATTTAATGATTGGTTCAGCCTACCAAGAAACCGTTATTTTATTATTACCGTGGATTTCAACTGCATTGTTGTTATTAGGGCTGCAAGTTTTTTATTTTGATTTAGCCTTTCAATTAGGTCATTACACCATTGGTATTGTAAAAATTGGAATTTTTATTGCCCTTGCTAATGTAGGATTAAACTACTGGCTAATCCCCTTAATGGGTATTCAAGGCGCAGCGATTGCCACGATTAGCTCCTTTGCTTTTGGAAGCGTATTAAGCCTTATTTTTGGACGAAAATACTTTACGTTACCCTTTCCGTTACACGATTTTATTAAAATTGTCATTGCCAGCATTGGAATGGGAGCTGTCCTTTGGACGATCAAGGATGCAGAAGGCTGGGGCGGGTTAGTACTGCAACTGCTGATTGGAATGAGCAGTTATGCCGCCTTCATTCTGATGCTCAATGTTATGGCACTGCGTAATCACGTTGTCGATTATTTAACAGCCTCAAAATCCCCGAAAAGCATAACGTCACTGCCAAATAATCCTTAAAAAACAGCCTCAATAGGAGGCTGAGTGATTCATAGCTATAGTTTATTCACCTGTAACCAGTGCTCTAGTAATGTTAAATGCCATAACTTACTGCCTTGGATACGGGTTAAATAGGCATCTGGTTTTTTAAGCAACGTATCAATATAGTCACGTTGATATAAACCCCGTTCACGACAAGCTTGTGAGTTTAGAATATCTTGCATAAAGCTTAGAAACTCACCGCGTACAAATTTAAGGGCAGGTACAGGAAAATAGCCTTTTTTACGATCAATGACGCTATCAGGAACCAATCCGCGCGCGATCTCTTTCAGCACAAATTTCCCACCTTCACGTAGCTTCATTTCGCGGGATGGCATTTTTGCCGCGAGTTCAACCAGCTCATGATCAAGAAAAGGAACACGTGCCTCTAAACCCCACGCCATCGTCATATTATCCACACGCTTAACAGGATCATCCACTACAAACGTTGTCGTATCTGCCCGTAGAACTTGCGCCATAAAATCAGTCGCATTAGGCTGTTCTAATAAAGACTTAACCAGCTCTGACGTATAATCTCGCCCTAAATAATCAGGCATCAGCATCTTTGTCATTTCAGAATGATCGCGATCAAAATAGAACGGACTAAAACGTTCCAATGTTGAACCTTCTGCTTGATGCATTTGTGAGTACCAAAAATACCCCCCGAAAACCTCATCCGCACCTTGCCCTGATTGCACCACTTTTACTTCTTTAGCCACTTGTTCAGCTAACAAATAAAAGCCAATCGCATCTTGTCCAAACATCGGCTCAGACATATTCGCAATGGCTTCGGGCAAACGGGTTAAAGTCTGTTCGTTGGGAATATGAATTTTGGTGTGGTTCGTTCCAAAATGATTAACCACTGCATCGGAAAACGCATATTCATTGCCTTTTTCTTCAGGTTGATCATCAAAACCAATGGTGAACGTACGAATATCCTCAATGCCAATTTCATCTAACAAACCCACCAATAAACTTGAATCCAAACCACCCGATAATAAAACACCCACAGGCACATCAGAAATAGCATTATGACGACGCACCGCAGTGCTTAACGCCTCATGGATCATTTCAGTCCATTCATTTGGGCTGTATTCCTCTTTTGCATAAGACGCATCAAGATGCCAATAACGTTCTAATAACGGCTCGCCTTTTTGGCTAATTAATAAACTGTGAGCAGGTTCTAATTTGCGAATTCCTTGGATAACGGTACGAGGCGCAGGCACAACACCATGCAATGTAAATTGATGATGCAAAGCAATCGGGTCAAGGCTTTTATCAATACCCTCTGTTGCCAGTAAGGCTTGAACATTAGAAGCAAAGCGAAACCCTGTTTGAGTTTGCGCAAAATACAACGGCTTGATCCCCATCCGATCACGGGCAATAAATAACGTTTTTTCTTTTAAATCCCAAATCGCAATCGCAAACATTCCCAAAAAATGTTTAACACAATCACGTCCCCATTCAGCATACGCTTTTAAGATCACCTCACTATCACCTGTGGAGAAAAACGAGTGTCCTTTTGAGATTAAAGTCTTACGTAATTCAGGATGATTATAAATCGTACCATTAAACACAAGTGCCAAACTCAACTGAGGATCAATCATTGGTTGGTTGGCCTTCTCGGATAAATCAAGAATCGACAAACGACGGTGACCAAAGGCTAAAGCACCATCTGAAAACGTACCCGCATGATCAGGGCCTCTTTTTTCAAGCTTTGCCATCATTACTTGAAGATGATCTAACGTTGCCAAATGACCATCCAAACGATATTCTCCACAAATTCCGCACATGTTTTTTCCTGTTAAATTAATTGTAAGCTTGGGAATGTCTCTAAATAAGCGTATTGATGATAACGTAAAATCTTTGTTTCTCATGGCGAATCTCATAAGATATAGCGTAATACGGTAGAGATGAAGAGAGCTAAATTAAATTCCCAACCGCACATCCTACCTTTTAATATCGGAACATTACCAAACGGTTAAAACCCTAGATGTCATCCTGTTTTAGAACCGTAAGGCAAATAGCAATGATTGAGTCAGGTGATTGATCAGTAAACAACACTTCCAAGCCTAGGTTTCGTTATTTACAGAATCAGTATAAACGCTTAAAACAACTTAGCTTTTATAAGAAAAAGCAGAAAATGTCACATACAGGATTGTATTTTTTTTCATTACAGCTTAAATAGCCTTTTTTTATCAAAGACTTTGTTATTTTCTCAAAATTTTCAGAGTCATAAAAAAGTTAGAATTTGCTCTTTTATTAGACTTTTCCCATCTTGATGCGTACCAAATACTTTTTTTCGTCTGTTAGCTATAAGTAAAGTCATCAACTCTATTTCTTCTTGAAAGCAGTTTCTTTTTGCGCCTAACTCCCATGAGTGTATTGACTTTCCTCCACGGTAATCAATAAGTCTATAGCCATGTAGTTTTGAAAAATTATTACCAACCACCTTACTTAATTTTTCTCTATATTCCTTAGAACAAGTATATTTAGAGTCAGGGTTTTTCTCTAATATATTTTTTACGTATGTAATTTTTTTTGATGCAGAATTTTCCCGCCATAATATAAGATACCGAAATTTATGAGCATTCTAATTATTGACACTTCTCATAGATTTTACTCGTTCTTGCTTTATATAATTGACAACCGCGATATTACGCTTTATGCTTTCAGGTTCTCTAAACCTTCGCTTATAAATCAGGTGGTTTAGGATTTTTCGCCCCGTTGAGTTGATAAGAACAACACAACAGGACTTCAT
>JAGLBW010000021.1 GCA_023146545.1 Cocleimonas sp. | reverse complement strand
GGTTTTTTGTTAGGTGATTTAACGATGATGTGTTCAGCATTTTTTTTGTCAATTCGCATAATGTGATTCACGAGCCAATAGGTTAGTTTTTCATAGGCAGTATGTGCTAACGCTTCTGATGTTCCTGAGCTACGAATTTGAGCTAAGAGCGTGTCAATGGTGAGGATATAATATTGATGGGCTTCTTTGTTTTCACAGGCTAGCGGGCAAGTAGTACAAACTGAGATGGTGTCTTCTTCTTTCCCGAAATGCCATTCCCCATAATATTTTAGAAAAACCAGTACTTTTTTTAAACTTTTAGCCGCATTGCCTTGCTCAAGTTCTTCTGCAAAATCAGATAGAGCAAAAAAGAATTGTTTATGTTGTAAATCAATGGCAGGATTGCCTGTTGCAACGGATTGACTCCATTTATATTTTTTTATCATTGTTTCTTCCGAGTAAATCATTAAAACTATTTGTTGTTATAAGTAGCCGTAATAATAATTATCACTATTACGGTTACTTAGTAGTACAAACAGAGTAATTGAATAGCTTAAGAATTCTATAAAAACAGAATGTTTTTACTACAGTGTGTGCTTTTTCAGATTGATGAATTGCATTACTCTTGCCCAAAGAGCGATGAAATAACATTGATTTATTTTTAAATGTGAAGCTAGCACATCATTAATAATAAACTGAATCTATTATTAATGATAGGTTAATTTTATTAATTAAAGTAGCAGGAAGCTGTGGTTGTTCTCAATTTTTGCCGTTAATGAGGACTTATAGACATTCGGTTCAAACGATAATATCCATTTCTATCTCGATGGTTATCCGCTTTAGCGTTGTATCTTTTCAGGTGTATCAAAGAATTTCCAAAGAGGCTTGGGAATCGCTTTAAAGGTGGTTTGTATACGTTGTTGGCTTACGTCAGAGTCTGTTACACGACGGATCCAGATGGATTGAATGTTATTGGGAAATTGGTGATAAATGTTGGCATAAACTTCAGGGTCATGTTCACCGCTATCGCCGATTAAAATAAAACGGTGTTTTGGATAGCGCTGAATAATCTGAGTGATTTCTTTAATTTTGTAGTCTTGAGAAGAACCAAAAAATTTAAAAAAACTGCTGTCTTGAAGCCGAAAGTGACGCATCATAAGGGTTCCCTTTGGATAGTATTTATCCATAAACAACTTTAAACTGGGATAAAGTTGCCAAGGTGAGGCCGAAACGTAATGAAAATAAGCGCCTTTTTTCTTTAAGCGTTGGAATAGTTCAGGCATGCCTTGGCACACTTGATAAGGCTTAACAAAGATATTTTTAAGTAGCTTCTTTTTGTCTAATACCTCACTAATTTTAATCGTATCATCCAGATCAGAAATAACACTTAGCCCTTGTTCGGGTATTAACTGAACCTCTCCAGAGAAATGACGAGGATCGTTTTTGATTGCGGTTACATTAATTTTCAACCAATGCCCAATCTGTTTTGATTTTTTTAACGCGAGAAACACTTTTGTATAAGCATGACCATTAAAAGCGGTGCTGTTTAAGGTGATACGGTCATCGGCGTTGATTTTACTTAGTTTAATATCAATTGCTTTCCAGCCTTTATTGTCCACTAAAAACCATTTCAGGCGCGCTTTGAAACGTTCTGATTCGGTTTCTTCATCACTAAAACCAACAAGCTCTAGTGTTTCTCCAATGGTTTTTAATCCAATCGTTTGTGATAATGAACCGTCTTCTATTTCAAAAACCCAATAGTGTACTGGAAACGTCCATGTTCCTTTTTTGGTTAAATGAGCCGAGCTGGGGAAGATAATAATATTTTCATCCGATGCAATGGGGAAAGCATAAGCAGATAAGCTGTTTAGAACGAGGTTAAAAAAAGGAATCAGTAGGAGAAGACGCAACATAGCGAATGACTCATTAGAGAATAAATTAGAGAATAAAAGCTTATAGTATACGCCCTGAAATCGCTGTTTTCACAACACGACCACTAAACCCCCAGCCAAAGAAAGGGCTGTTTTTGCCTTGGCTTTGGAATGTAGATAATGAAATATCAAGGTATTGATTGGGATCGAAGAGGCAAAAATCAGCAACTTGTCCAATGGCTAACGTGCCTTTGGGTTGATTAATAATTTGAGCAGGGTGGTGAGTGATACACCGTAATGCTTGATCTAGCGTGAGCACACGGTCTTCAACTAGGCGTAAGCTCAATGGAAGTAAGGTTTCTAGTGCAGAAATACCTGCACTGGATTGCTGAAAAGGAGCCAGTTTAGCATCAATATCATGGGGCTGATGATCTGAACAAATGGCATCAATGACACCATCAGCTAAGCCTTGTCGTAAGGCATCACGGTCTCTTTCGGAGCGTAGCGGCGGCAAGGTATTGCATAGCGTATTAAAGTCGCTGATGTCCATTTCGGTTAAAAATAATTGATGTGCCGCGACATCGGCAGTGACAGGCAGTCCTTTTGCTTTCGCTAAGCTCAATAACTCAACGCTTTTTTCACAGGATAAGCGACAAAAATGCACGGGGGTTTGAGTTTCTTCGACCAGCATTAACATTTGTGCCACGGCGGTGGTTTCAACGGCATGAGAAATGGGGGCTAAACCTAAACGTGTTGCAACGGCTCCTTCGTGAGCGCATCCTTTGGCTAATAAGCTGTGTTCAACGGGTTGATAAAATAGCTTGAGTTGGTGGGTCGCCGCATATTCCATGCTGGTACGTAGCAAATTGAGTCCTTTGATCGGCTCTAACCCTTGAGAAACACTGATACAGCCCGCTTTTTTTAAGCTGCTCATATTACTTAATTGATCGCCCCTCAAGCCTTGAGTTAACGCAGCAATCACTTCAACTTGAGCGCCTTTAGCCGCTTGGGATTTTTCTTTAATTTGTTGAATCCGCGCGCTGGTATCAATGGGGGAAGCTAATTCAGGCATAGCGCAAACAGTGGTAATACCTGACCGTGCCGCGACCTGCATTTCATGCTGAATGGTGGCTTTATTTTCTTGCCCTGGTTCGCGCAAATAGACTGAAAGATCGACTAAGCCTGCAAACATCCATAAACCATCAGCGTCAAGAATTTCTTCGGCTAAAAAATCATTGGGTGCTGTTCCAATCGCATGGATTAACCCTGATTTAATATACACATCGGTAATTTGGTCTTGTTGATTAGCGGGGTCAATTAAACGAACTGATTTAATCTGTAGTGTCGCCATTAACGTTGCTCCCCTGTTTGCCCACTCATCACCATTGCCATCACTGCCATGCGGATTGCAATGCCGTTGGTGACTTGTTCCAAGATAACGGACTGTGAACCATCGGCAACCCGTGAATCAATTTCTACGCCTCGATTAACAGGCCCTGGGTGCATGACGATGGCATCTGATTGAGCTAGTTTGAGCCGTGCTTCGGTTAGACCGTAGAGAGAAAAATATTCTCGCTCGGAGGGTAATAAACCACTTTGCATGCGTTCTTTTTGTAGCCGTAACATAATAATCACATCAACATCCTCCAGCCCTTGTTCCATCTTATGAAACACATTAACACCCATTTTTTCGATACCCGCAGGAATTAAGGTGCGGGGTGCAATGACACGGACTTCGCCAGTACAGAGGGTGGTTAACGCATGAATTTGTGAGCGTGCGACGCGCGAGTGCAAAATATCACCGACAATCGCAACTTTAAGCGGTTGAAAACAGCTTTTGTGTTGGCGGATGGTGAGCATATCGAGCATGGCTTGTGTGGGGTGTGCATGATAACCATCTCCTGCATTGAGTACGCTAATATGAGGTGGACAATAGCGTGCAATAAAATGAGCCGCGCCGCTGTGTTGATGACGAACAACAAACATATCGCAATGCATCGCGGCAAGGTTGCGAATAGTGTCTAATAAACTTTCCCCTTTTGAGGTGGCTGAGTTGCGAATATCAAGCGTAATCACATCCGCAGAGAGACGTTGTGCGGCGAGTTCAAAGGTGGTTCGGGTGCGGGTTGAATTTTCAAAAAACAGATTCATGACTGTTTTTCCACGCAGAATAGGTGCTTTGTTTTGGGCTTTATTGGGGAGGTTTAAAAATTGTTCGGCTCGATCAAGAATTTCTTCCAGTAATAAAGGCGGAAGCCCTTCAATGGTCAAAAAATGTTTTAGTTTACCCTCAGCGTTAAGTTGCATTGATGAAGGTAATGCGCCGGGTGTGAGGTGTTGTGTGTTATCCGTTCTCACTGTGGACAATACTGAGCTCCAGTTTTTCGCTATCGGATAGTTTAAATTGACTATGTGCAGATAGCTGTTGGTGAAAGCCGACAACGTGTGCTGAAATGGGTAACTCTCTGCCGCCTCTGTCAATTAACACTACTAGGGTGATACTCGCAGGTCTACCGTAGTCGAAAATTTCATTCATTGCCGCTCGAATGGTTCGTCCTGTGTATAGTACATCATCGACTAAGATGATGTGTTGATTTTCTACGGTGAGGGGCATTTTCGAGGGTTTGATTTGGGAGTGTAAACCAATGCGGCTAAAATCATCACGATAAAAACTAATATTTAATTCTGCTAAGGGGGCTTCAAGCAGTAACATTTGATGTAGTCGTTGTGCTAACCAAACACCTGCAGAATGTATCCCCACCATAATAGGTTTTTCGATACTGTTTTTTTTAAGGTGTTGCTGGAGCTGGAGGGTCATTTGATCTAAATATTGTGGGATATTATGCATCATTGCAGTTGGGTCATTGGAGTGGGATGAAATAAAAGCGGCATTGTAACTGGGGGGCTAAGCGCCTTTAATTATTTTTCAAATAGCTTTCGAGAATAATGGTCGCAGCCACTTGATCAATATCTTCTTTACTTATTTTTCGTTTACGCCCTTTTTGGCGCGTTTCTTTAAGGCGTTGAGCAGCTTCGAGTGAGCTAAATTGTTCATTCTCTTGAGCAACGGGTAACTGATAACGCCCATTGAGTTGATTGCAAAAGCGTTGAACTCTGGGTTTGATCGGACAATCTTTACCATCAAGTTGAGTCGGTAGTCCAACGACGAGTTGAGTTGGTTTCCATAATTTAATTAAGCGAGAAATATTATCCCAATCGGGTCGGTTGTTCTTGCTGATTAACGTACATTCAGGCGTTGCTGTTGCGGTAATGGTATTACCAATCGCAACACCTGTACGCACTAATCCAAAATCAAAACACATTACTGTTGACATCTATTTTGCTGTCTTTTAAGCATGACCTATGTGATAGCTCATACGATTAAGATCAACCCCCATACTTCGAGCGGCTGCATCCCAGCGTTGTTTATAGGGAAGGTCAAAAATAATTTGATTACTGGCGGGACAGGTTAACCAAACATTATCCATCACTTCATCCTCAAGCTGTTGAGGCTCCCAACTGGCACATCCCAAGGCTAATAAGAAATTATCAGGGCCTTTGTTCGCAATAATATCGTTGAGTATATCCCGTGATGCGGTGATAGAAAGCTCATCGGAAAGTGATAAAGTATCTTCCCAGACACCATCACCATCGTGTACCACTAGGCCTTTGCCTGCTTCAACAGGACCACCT
>JAGLBW010000020.1 GCA_023146545.1 Cocleimonas sp. | reverse complement strand
TTGATTGTTTTATATCAAGGCAAGCGTTCAGTTGAAAGACTAAAAATAACGGCATTGAACAAATTATTGTCAACTTTAGGAACCTGCAATTATGTCTAAACTTGTACGACCTCATGGCGGTGGAGATCTCAAGCCGTTACTCCTTGAAGGCGATGCCTTAAGCGCAGAATTATCCCGTGCAGCTGATCTACCAAAAGTGATGCTATCTTCCCGTGAAACGGGTGATTTGATTATGATGGGGATTGCAGGATTTACCCCGTTAGATGGTTTTATGAATCAAGCGGATTGGCAGGGTGTTTGTGACACCATGACAATGGAGAGTGGTTTGTTCTGGCCGATTCCAATTACACTTTCAACTGATGCGGATACCGCTGAAGGGCTTGAAGGTCAAGATGTTGCCTTGGTGAGCGAAGCGTCAGGCGAGATTATGGGCACAATGACGGTTGCCTCAACCTATACTATCGATAAAACACACGAGTGTGAGTGTGTTTATAAAACCACGGATGAAGAGCATCCTGGAGTACAGATGGTTATGGCTCAAGGTGATGTTAATTTGGCAGGTGCGGTTAAGGTCTTGTCGATTGGCTCATTTAAAGAAGAGTACGGTGATCAGTTTATGACACCTGCGGAAACGCGTGCTTACTTTGATAAGAAAGGCTGGACAACTGTTTCGGCATTTCAAACCCGTAATCCAATGCACCGTTCACATGAATACTTAGCTAAAATTGCTTTGGAAATTGGTGATGGTGTGCTGATTCATTCCTTGTTAGGAAAATTGAAAGCGGGCGATATTCCTGCTGATGTTCGCTCTAATGCGATTGGTACGTTAATCGAAAATTATTTCGTTGATGATACCGTGGTTCAAGCCGGTTATCCGTTGGATATGCGTTATGCGGGACCTCGTGAAGCATTAATTCATGCGCTCTTCCGTCAAAATTATGGCTGCTCACATCAAATCGTAGGTCGTGACCACGCGGGTGTTAGTGACTATTATGGGCCTTTCGATGCACATGATATCTTTGACGAGATCCCTAAAGATGCTTTAGAAACATTACCCCTTAAAATCGACTGGACGTTCTGGTGTGATAAATGTGACGGTATGGCATCAATGAAAACTTGCCCGCATGAAGCGAAAGACAGAATGCTCTTGTCAGGTACAAAGTTACGTCATGCCTTGTCTGAAGGTGATGATGTTTCAGAAAAATTCTCACGACCTGAAGTCCTGAAAATTCTGCGTGCTTACTACGCAGGGATTAAAGAGGAAGATAAGGTTGAGATTAAATTAAGCGGACATTCCGCTAAATAACCCCTCAATGGACTTAGTCTAAGGTTACTCGTGTTGCCTTAGGTTGAATCCATTACCCTTTGATTGCTTTGAAAATTAAAAGAGCCTGAGTTATTTGCTGTTTTTTTATGTTTTAAGGGTAAGTCGTTTGGTCTACGAATGATGTTCTTTCGTACCCAATATAAAAAGCCCACTTCGTTTGAAGTGGGTTTTTTTGTGGGCATTAAAATAAAGTAAACAGGGCTAAAATACCTCCTATTAATATCAGTATTAGTACACCGAGCAGTGATAACACCCCTAAAATGAGCCAAAATGGATTAACTAAAGCACTAATACTAATGTAAGATCCTAATAAGTCATCCGCCTCACTCAAAATAGAACGTAAATTAAATAAGCTTTTCATTGAACCAAACAATCCCATTTTTTGTGTTTTATTCGCTTTTAAATTTTTTACAGTAGCTTGTACTTCATCCTTAGCATCATCTAATGCTTCAGAAAGAATATCAGGTAAATTTTTTAACTCTTCTAAAGCCCACCAAAACCGAGATAAAATCAAAGCGGGAATCAAGGTAATGACAGCAATAATCATCGCTGTTATAAGCTCGTAGCCTTTTAGAGCAAACAAAAAAACAAAAATCCAAAGGGTAAGTGCAACCCCCATTAGTACCGCAAAACGAACGCTATCAGAGATACTGTCAACGAGTGGAATCATGCGTTCAAAAGTAGCAAGCAGGCGATCTTTTTCTTTAATTAAAGTAGAGTTTGAAGGAGGTGTTGACTTAGACATAATTGATTCGCTGATGAGGAAAGTGGCAGAGCTGCCTCTGTAAGGTTATCTTTTTTTAGATGCATATATTTATAGAAATAGGATTGCCTGACGTTAAGTTAATTATTTTGAGGTGGTATTTAATGACTCACTAAAATGATAACTGGCAATTTTAAATTGCCTTCTCGAAAATAAAATTTATGCGCTTCATTTCGATGAGTCCTCTAATCGAGGTGGAGGACGTTGCAATTATTTTTTCTAGCTTGATGCTTTAACCATTCTACCATCTTCTCACTGTAACTTTGTGATCGGTATTTTTTTGAAGTGAGCAGATCATCAACATAAAGGTGCTTGCCTATAAATAAATTACTACAAACATGATACCCTGATACAGCAACCATGCTTTCTCCTTATGATTTATTACTGTTGATTTATAAGCCCTTATATCACATTGTAAAAAAACAAAATAAGCTTTCTTCTAAGGAATATTATGCTTTTTAAGGTGTTTTTTTGATGTTGTAACTAATATAGGCTAACTGTTTAGGTAAAGACAGTTTAAAAAGGAGGTTAGGTCGATAATAGAGGGTGCATTTTCTATCAAGTTATCCTGCTTTAAATAGGTTATTACGACATGAAACGCTAAGATCGTCCTTTTTTCCGATAAAGCTCCCCTGTATTCCCTGTTTATTCAGATTCGCTTCATATCACAGTCAATACAATAGCTAAGGGGATTGATCCAATAAAATATAATAATAAGAGATGCACAATGAATTTTATAAAAAGAAAACCGCAGAAGGTGATCATCGGATCATTTCATCTGAATGCAATGCTTCTTACCTCATTGGTTTTATTGACAAGTTGTAGCCAAATGCGTGATTTATTGTCATCTGAAAAAGAAACTGAAATAATCAAAAAAGACGCGGCATTAACCGTTCCGCCTATTTTACGTTTGCCCTCGACTCAATCTCAAAAAAGTAATCCATCAAATGCTGTTGCATCAGTTACTCATCCAACATCTAAAACAAAGGGAAGTAGCAATTTAGTCGATAAACGGGATTACTTTATTGTGGTGGGTACTTACCCTAGTCAAGATCAAGCATTAAGCACTTTTGTTCGTTTGTCTTCAATAGGTCTTCCTCATGCCACAATGGAATCTCGTAGCTTAAAAACAGGTAAATTATTACACATGGTACGTTTAGGTCCCTTTCATAAGCAATCAGAGATTGACCGTGTGAAAGATATTTTAGTCAGTGATGGTCTATCTCAGTTTAAAGTGGTTGTTAATTAGCAATACAGGACATAAAGTCGCTTGGTATCCTGTAGATACTTGAATTGCAAAGCACTTGACTCTATGATACATAATTAATAGCTTGCTTATTTCTCTTAATTTGAATGAACAAGCCTTGACCTGTTGTTATACTCTTTTTTTCTTATAGCCTATTAGATAGGCTTCGATATAGCATTATTATAAATCATAAAATACTGAAAAATGAAGCTTAGGAGTGAGGGTTTAATAACGAGGATTTCTAAATGATGGTGCAGAATTTTCGTTCTTTAACGATTATGTCAATAACTGTTGCATTGATAATTCCTAAGAAGGTATTACAATACGGAGGCTTGAAAAAACGATTCTCTAAAAATACTTCTTTATAAAGGCTCAGATAATGATAATTCAACTGTCTGATGATGGATATTGATATTCAAATAGATGCATTAAGAAGGGATGTTTGAAACAATGAATTGACCAATACAATACTGACTCACAGCCTAGTCAATTTGTCACATCAAAGACCCTAACCGAAACGCTGTTTTGTATGAAGGAAACAAACAAAAAATGATGCTCAATTTAGCCAAGATCGCTAATATTACCCCCTCTAAAATAACCACGGGCTTGTTGCTATTTAGTCTGTTAATTTTTAACTTGCCACTTTCACAGGCTGAAAAACAGCCTGTTCCTCCTGCGCTTAACGCCCAAAGCTATCTGTTAGTTGATTATTTGAGTGGTGTAGAACTCGCCGTTAAAAACCCAAGCAAACGAATCGAACCTGCCAGTATTACCAAGCTAATGTCTGCTTACGTGCTGTATGAAGAGTTAGCTAAAGGGAATATCACTCTCGAAGATAGTGTCTTGATTAGCGAAAAAGCATGGAAAATGGAAGGTTCACGGATGTTTGTTGAAGGGGGTAAAAAAGTCCCTCTTGATCGTATGTTACATGGCTTAATTGTGCAGTCAGGTAATGATGCTGCGGTGGCATTAGCTGAGCATGTAGCGGGTAGCGAAAGTGCCTTTGTTGATAAAATGAATGCGATTGCGGCTCGATTAGGGATGGATAATACGCACTATGTGAATGCATCAGGAATGCCCGACCCTGCCCACTACACAACGGCACGGGATATTGTAAAGTTAGCACGTTCATTAATTAGAAACCATCCTGAACATTACAAACTGAATAAAATTAAAGAATACACTTACAACGGTATTAAGCAATATAACCGTAATAAACTACTGTGGCGGGATAAAACCGTGGACGGTATGAAAACGGGTCATACTGAATCCGCAGGGTATTGTTTAGTCGCATCAGCAGAGCGTAATAAAATGCGCTTGATTTCGGTGATGCTGGGTGCAAGCAGTGACAAAAAACGTTCTGACTTTAGCCAACAGCTATTAGAATATGGTTTCCGCTTTTTTGAAACCCATAAACTTTATGAAAGCAACTCAGTATTAGCTGAAGCACGTGTTTGGAAAGGTGTTTCGGATAAAGTGCCCACAGGCACTATTGATGGCTTGTATGTCACCATTCAAAAAGGACACTATGATAAGCTCAAAGGAATGATGGAGCTGTACAAAGATATTGATGCACCGGTACAACGCGGTGATCTTTTAGGAAAAGCCATTATTAAAGATGGGGATCATATTGTTGCCGAACTTCCATTGGTTGCACTTAGCCCTGTGGATGCGGGTGGTTTATGGAGTAGTGTGATGGATAGTATTAAAAAATTGTTTTCTAATTAATGATGAAAAAACCCTTACCCTTAATCTCTGAAGAAGCCTCATTAATTGAGTATCCCTGTGAATTCCCAGTAAAAGTAATGGGTGCAGCTATTCCTGAATTTCATCAACGGGTTGAGCAAATTGCTCGTGTCCATGATAGCCGTTTTAATCCTGATGAAAATAAACTCAAGCAAAGTAAAACAGGAAAATACACCAGTATTACACTGAATATTCATACCGATAGCAGGGCGCAACTTGATGCATTATATCAAGAACTAACTGCCTGTGAGCTGGTACTTTGGGCATTGTAATGTTGCTGTCTTAAATGAAAATACAGATTAAGCCACTGGGTTTACAGGATTACCAAACGACATGGCGTGCGATGCAAGGCTTTACCAGCCAACGGGATGGTAATACACCCGATGAACTGTGGATTCTTCAGCACCCCGCTGTTTTTACTTTAGGTCGTAACGGTAAATCTGAGCATATTCTTGATGCGGATGATATTCCTGTTATTTCTATCGACCGTGGTGGACAAGTAACGTATCACGGTAGAGGTCAATTAGTGATCTATTTGTTAATTGATTTAAAACGCCGTCAATTAGGGGTGCGTCAATTAGTCACCTTGATTGAAACCGCCTTGATTGATTTTTTAGCCTCTCAAAACGTGTCCGCTAATAGTGATCCAAAAGCCCCTGGTGTTTATGTCAAGGGAAAGAAAATTGCGGCATTGGGTTTACGTATTTCAAAGGGCTGTAGTAGCCACGGTTTAAGCCTTAATGTTGATATGGATCTGTCTGCCTTTAAACGTATTAACCCTTGCGGTTATAAAAATTTAGAGGTTACACAATGTCGCGATGAAGGTATTGATAAAAGTTTAGAGATGATCGGGGTATTGCTGAGTGACCATTTATTGTCTTTATTAGCTGAATCTACCGCATGAGATAAGGACTTTGGAGTCATGTCTTTACACTGGCAGAAAAGTGATTTTATTTCTTTTTTCCAAGCGGTTGTGGACGACTAAATACCCATTGATGTTGACTGGATTCGGAAGCGTTATAACAATAGCCTCCTTGATTAAAATCTTTTAATGCTTCAGAGTGTTCAATACGGTGTCTGATGATAAAATCAGCCATCATTCCTCGTGCTCGTTTAGCAAAGATTGCAATCACACGGGTTTTTCCTGCTTTGGTTTCTTTAAAAGCAATCTGTAACAACCGTCCTTGTAGTTTTCTTACCTTTACTGATTTGAAATACTCATTAGAGGCAAGATTAATTAAGGTGGCTTCTTGTTGTTGTTCGAGTGATTTATTTAAGCTGTCGGTAATACGTTCTCCCCAAAACTGGTATAAATTATTACCGCGTGGATTAGGTAGCTTCGTTTTCATTTCTAAGCGATAGGCTTGAATTAAATCCATTGGGCGTAATACACCATACAACCCTGATAAAATTCGTAAACGAGCTTGTGCGTAGTTTAAATCATCAGGGGTATAATTGTCTTTTTGTAAACCACTGTACACATCACCTTTAAAAGCAAACAGCGCAGGCTTTGCATTTTGGGAAGTAAAAGGACGTGCGAAATTTTGAAAACGTTCAACATTAAGTGTTGCTATATTTTCACTGACCGCCATCATCTTACGAATATCAGCGACATTGTATTGACGTAGCGCATCAATAAGTAACTGGCTATCTTCTAATTGACGTGGTTTAGTATGAAAAGATGTTGATAAGGGCGCGTTAAAATCTTGCCCTTTTGATGGCGATAGTGTGATCAGCATAAGTGTGCTTGTTCAGTCCTTTTCTTCCATTAGTTTTTCGTATTTCAACATTAATTGCCCTTCAGTTTCTTCATTATCAGGATCTTTTGGAATACAATCAACAGGACAAACTTCGACACATTGTGGCTCTTCATAATGTCCTACACATTCGGTACACTTGTCGTGATCTATTTCGTAAATTTCGTCGCCCATATAAATGGCTTCATTCGGACATTCTGGCTCACAAACATCACAGTTAATGCATTCATCGGTAATGTATAACGACATGCGTGCGTCTCCTTCAATAAATTAGTGAACGCTGATATTAGCAGTCTTGATGAATAAAAACACATTCTCTGTATAAAATTTGTTTGATTAATTGATCTATCTCAAGCGATGTAACTGAGTCAGTACATTGGAAGGAACGTATTTAGCAATATCACCGCCTAAACGTGCCACTTCTTTCACCAAAGAGGAGGAAATAAAGGCATATTGCTCTGCGGGCATCAGGTAAACTGACTCAATATCAGGTGCCAAATGTCGATTCATACTTGCCAATTGAAATTCATATTCAAAATCAGAGACGGCACGCAAACCTCTAATTAATACATTAGCTTGTTGTTCTTGGGCAAAGTTCACCAGAAGCGAGTCAAATCCGATAACTTCAACTTTAGCGTTATCTTGCAAACTGTGTTGAGCCAGCTCAATCCGTTGTTCTAAGCTGAATAAAGGAGCTTTGCGTGGATTATCAGCAATAGCAACAATAACGCTATCGAACATTTTACTGGCACGTTTGACAATATCAATATGTCCATTAGTGATGGGATCAAACGTACCAGGGTAAAGCGCTGTGATAAATGTCATTCTATTGGTCTAGGCTCATTACACCATCAACCTCAACTTGTGCACCCTTAGGTAGCGCGCTAACCCCAACTGCCGCTCGTGCAGGATAAGGAACACTGAAGAACTCTGTCATCACCTCATTAACAATCTCAAAATTAGATAAATCAGTTAAAAAAACATTTACTTTTACAAAATCATCTAATGTTCCCCCGGCTGCTGTGGCAACAGCGGTTAAGTTACGGAAAATTTGACGGACTTGTTCGGCTATATCACCTTCTATCAATACCATTGTTTCTGCAATTATAGGGATTTGCCCTGAGAAATAAACGGTATTCCCTACTTTAACAGCTTGGGAGTAAGTACCAATGGCATGGGGTGCTTGGTCGGTTGAAATAATTTCTTTATTCATATTCGCTTGAAAACTCTATTGGATAAGGGAAGCTATTTTATCATGAGCGCATGGTTTAAATTGATGATTAAAATAAAAAATTAAAACGCGCGGGTTACTTTGATGACATCCGATAAGTGCTCTAAGCCATTAATAATTTCTCGTAGCCGTTTGGTGTTTTTAACGTGTAATAAAAAATGGATTTCTTTAACTTCTTGATCCCCTGTAATGGTTAAGTCTTCAATATTAACTTTCATTTTATTAAACAGACTAGTGAGGCTGGATAACACGCCATAGTGGTTATTGACGAAGGCTTTTATCGGCGTTAAAAAATCACGTTTGGTATCCTCTGACCATATGAGACTAAAGCTATTATCATTGGAGTGACCCTGTGTAGGACAAGCCACACGGTGTACAACCAAGCCTTTTTCCTGCTCTAATGTTGCCACTAAGGTGTCACCAGGGATAGGGTGACAACAGTGTTGTAATTGTACTGCTAACCCTTCTGTTCCTTTGATCATTAATTCTTTTTCTAATAACGGGTTAGTTTTTATCCAGTCTGATTTTTTTTGGGTTAAGCGACAATAAACCAGCTTAGGACTTTGGTTTCCTTTGGCGATTTCACTAAAGAGTGTCTCTTTATCTTTCAGAGATAAAATAGCTAAGGTTTTTTGCCATTGTGCTTCGGGTATATCTTCAATAGATTCGTTAATAAAATATTTTTCGAGTAACTTTAATCCCATTGCTTTGAAATTTTCTGATTTTTCTTCCCGTAGCCAATAACGAATTGCAGAACGGGCTTTACCTGACACCACATAATTTAGCCATGACGCTTGAGGGTGGGCGTTAGGGTCAGTAATAACTTTAACCGTTGCACCATTGAATAAGCGTGAGCTTAAGGAGACTCGCTGATCATCAATATAAGCACCAATACAGTGATGACCTACTTCGGAGTGAATCGCATAAGCAAAATCAATCGGGGTTGCACTGTGGGGTAAAATTTTAGTCTCTCCTTTAGGCGTGGAGATATAAATTTCATTCAAAAATAAATCGGCTTTAATATCTTCTAAAAATTCCGCGGCTGTGCCTTCAGTTTTCTGAATATCAGCCACTTGAGTGAGCCAACGATCAAGGTGTTTTTGTAATCCTTGATATTGTCTTGCCATTTTGGGAAAACGCCAATGGGCGGCAATACCATACTGTGCAATATAATGCATTTGACGGCTTTGAATTAGAATACGGATCAGTTGATGTTTTTTTGTCGTGACTTTGGTTTCAATGGCTTGAAAGCCATAAACTTTAGGAATCGCGATAAAGTCACTAAACGTACCCACTTTAGGTCGGTAAAGTGAATGGATTACTCCCAAAGCACAATAGCAATCGAGTCTTGAGTCAACGAGTATACGAACTTCAAAGGCTTCCGTATGCTGATCAATAACCTTTCTTCCTTTACGGTTTTTGATGCGCTGATAAAGACGGTAGAGGTTCTTTTCCCAAAGTGGAAGCTCTGCCTTAATCCCCTGTTTTCTTAAGCTTTTAATGATTTTTTTCTGGATTTTTTTATGGCAACGCTGTTGTGCTTTTCGATAAGCATCCATCATGGATTGTAAAACATGATAGCGCCAAGGGTACAAATGTTTAAATGCGGTCAGTTGTAAATCTTTCCGCATTGCATTCATTCCCATGCGACGGGCTAAAGGTGCATGAATATTCAGTGTTTCCCGAGCAATACGCCGTTGCTTATGAAGCGGCATTGACCCCAATGTTTTAATATTGTGTTGACGATCAGCCAACTTAATCAGTACCACACGAAAATCTTGTGTCATCGCTGTCATCATTTTATGAAAACTAGCGGCGGCGGCACTTTCTCTGTCAGTGAACTCACCGCCTGATAATTTCGTCACGCCATCGACTAGATCAGCAGTGACTTGACCAAAGTGTTTAATAATTTCTGTTTTTGTATAAGCAGTGTCTTCAATAACATCATGCAATAGTGCCGCACAGACCGTATCAGCATCCATGTGCATTTCTGCCAAAATATAAGCAACGGTTAAGGGATGAAAGATATAGGCTTCGCCTGACTTACGTGTTACCCCATCATGTGCGGCAGCGGCAAATAAAAAGGCATCGTAAACACGATGCGCATCATCTAATGATAGATAGCTTTCAATGACTCGACATAAGTCTGTTGCACGTAGGTGTTCGGCAGAATGTTGTTGTTTTTCAGCTTCTTCACGAGAGCTACAAAAATAAGGAAGGTATGAATCTATCATCAGATTTTTTTATGCCCCGCTCCCTGTTCGAATGTCCTCATTAAGTGCATCGGCTTCCTGTTGCGCTGCAACAGACTCAGGGGTGATATTTCGAGCCAACTCACGCAATGCGATAACGGTCGGTTTATCATCGTGCTCCTCAACGAGAGCCTGTGCGCCACGCTCAATCGCACGGGCGCGTTTGGAGGCCTTTAAGACCAGTTCATAGTTTGTGCTAACATGTTGAAGACAATCTTCGACGGTTACTCTTGCCATTTTTTTTACCATTAATTGTGTATTAATTACACTTTTTAATTCTCGCTGTACTAGAATAAGAATAGATTAAATTTATATCGTTTATTAATCGAGAAGTAAAAATGTAGAAAATGCTGTTAAAATTACTAATTCTGTATCACTACTTTTATTCGAGGAGGATGGGAAATTAGATTAGTTCTTTGTAGGATTATACACTTCAGGATTATAATCCTTAGCACTTAAATGCTACAACCTTCTTAGTATACATGATAAGAATATCTATGATTAATATTGAAATAATAATGGTTTTTCATCAAGTATCCTTTGGATGCTTAAACAAGAGGTCATGATGAGGCGATATAACGGTGATACAAGCTTCTTTCATGGCAAAGAGGAAGCAACAGGCATCTTACTGGTCAACCTAGGAACACCTGATAACCCTGATACGGCTTCAGTAAGACGTTATTTAAAACAATTTTTATCAGACCCTCGGGTTGTTGAAATTCCTCGATTGATTTGGTTACCCATTTTATATGCTTTTGTCTTAACCCGTCGACCTGCGGAAAGTGCCAAGTTATATCAATCAATTTGGCGAGAAGATGGTACGTCTCCTTTACTCTATTTTAGTCAACAACAACAACAAGCCCTTCAACAAGCGATGAAAGTCCGTTTTAAAGGCAAGGTTATTGTTGAACTTGCAATGCGTTATGGACAACCGAGTATTAAAAATGGATTGGAGAACTTAAAGCATCAAGGGGTCAAGCGCTTGTTAATCTTCCCTTTATATCCACAATACTCGGCGACGACGACGGCAACGAGTTACGATGAAGTGAACCGTCTATTAGCGCGCTGGCGATGGATACCCGAAATGCGTTTTGTGGGACACTATTATGATCATCCTGCTTATATTAATGCTCTTGTTCAAGGTGTCAAAGAACATTGGAATAAGCATTCTCGAGGGCAAGTATTATTGATGTCATTTCATGGTTTACCTAAACGGAATCTTGAATTAGGAGACCCTTATTTCTGCCACTGCCAAAAAACAGGGCGTTTATTGGCACAGCAGCTCGCACTAAAAGAAAATGAATACCGTATTACCTTTCAATCACGTTTTGGTAAAGCCGAGTGGATCAAACCCTATACTAATACGACACTTGAGCAACTGGCAACAGAGGGAATTAAGCACATTGATGTCATTTGCCCTGGTTTTTCAGTTGACTGTTTAGAAACGTTGGAAGAAATGGAAATACAAAATGGAGAAGTTTTTCTAGATGCAGGGGGGGAAATTTATCGGTATATACCAGCGTTGAACCATCAAGCTGAACATATACAAGCATTAAGCGATATTATTCAGAAACATACTCAAGGTTGGTTAGAGACCTCTAAAAATTGGGATCGGTCAGCTATTGATAAGTGTAGTAAAGCGATACAACAACGGGCAAAAAACTTAGGGGCAAACTTATGAAAACAGGAATTAATGGCGTAAGAAAACAACAAAAAATAGGTTTAATTTTAATTGGTGACGAATTATTGAATGCATTGCGTCAAGATGAGCATATGGTCACCGTAATCGGCATGTTACAAGCACGTGGCATGAAACTTAATTGGATGCATTTGGTGGGGGACGATGAAGATGAATTGGTGGCATTATTCAGAAGTACTTTAGCAACCAATGACGTGGTTTTTAGTTGTGGTGGTATTGGGGCTACTCCCGACGACTTAACACGACAATGCATCGCAAAAGCGGCGAATCAATCCCTTATTCGTCACCCTGATGCTAAAGCTATCATTGAAAATGAATTTGGCAAATTAGCTTACCCTGATCGTATTTTAATGAGCGATTTTCCAGAAAAATCTGTCATTATTCCTAATCCGATTAATCAGTTTCCAGGGTTTAGTCTTGAGCATCACCATTTTGTGCCGGGCTTTCCTAATATGGCTGCACCGATGATTAAATGGGTCTTGGATACACGCTATCAACACCTTTTTAGCAATCACCCTGATATCGAAGTACGCTGGGATTTACACGAAGTTGGAGAAAGTGCTTTAATGTCAACCATGCAAACCTTATTGGATAATTTTCCAGGGGTTGCCTTATCCAGCTTGCCCAGAAGCTCAAATAAACAAGGTTGGCTCATTGATTTTGGATTAAAAGGGCAACGTATCAAAGTAGAAGAAGCGTCTAAATGGTTTGAAAAACAATTACAATCCTTGCACGTTAATTTTGATTACCGAGGCGAGAGTTGAGCCACCAGCCACCAACAGCTTGTGGTACGACCTTTAGTTTAAAGCTCCTGCATCCCCGTTACTTACTAACATGGATCGGGCTTGGCTTTGCCGCCCTCTTATCCCTAATGCCAACATTGATACGACACGGGATTGGGAAACGGATTGGTCGTCTTATTTACGCTAAAAATAATAAACGACGCACCATTGTGCTCACTAATTTAGCTATTGCCTTTCCCAACTTAAACGAAACAGAACAGCAACAATTGGCCAAACAACATTTACAGTGGTACGGCTGTGCCTTAGTAGATTATAGTTTGCTGTTATTTGGCAGTAAACGACGTTTAGCCAAAATGGTGCGAATTGAAGGGCAGGAGCATATCGAAAAAGCACAGGATCAAAATAAGAGCGTTATGATCTTATTAGCACATAGCGTCATGTTAGAGTTTGCTCCGATGGCATTAGGTTTACATTATGATTGCTATGGTTCTTACAAGCAGGCAAAAAATCCTGTGATTGACTGGCTGATTAGCAAAGGGCGTTGTCGTTATATTCAATATGCGGTTTCACGGCAACAAGGGCTGCGCCAACTGATTCGCGGTTTGATCCCTCAGCAATTATTAATTTTTCTTCCTGATGAAGATCTTGGAAAAGACAATGCGGTGTTTGCTCCTTTTTTTGGTTTGTCTAAAGCGACGCTTACCACCACCGCACGGATTGCAACATTAGGCAAAGCAGTTAGTCTTCCCTGTTTTGCTTATTATGATGAAAACAACGCAAAATACGTGATAAAAATTTCCCCTGCCATTGGTGCTTATCCAACAAAAGATGCAGAAACCAATGCAATATTATTAAATCAACAACTTGAAGCTTTAATCTCACAACAACCCGCACAATACCTGTGGCTAATGAAGTGGTATCGGACACGACCTGAAGGGGAAGCACCGCTTTACCCTTAAATTATCCTGCTGATTTATGATAATTTAAATGCACGCCATTTTGTATTAATAGGGCTTCATGCAATGGTGTAGGACGTAGCCGTTCAGCAATATTATAAGCCAGCATATTGCCAAACATTAAAGGGAGAATAAGTGAATAATTTCCTGTCATCTCATAAACCAACAAAACAGAGGTAAAGGGCACTCGAATCGTTCCTGCAAAAAAAGCACCCATCCCTAACAATGCCGCGCCACCAACAATATTGCTCGATAAATCAAAAATATGAATTAAAACAGAGCCGAGAGAACCACCCAACATCATACCAATATATAACGAGGGCGCGATTAAACCACCACTTCCGCCTGATGAAAAGCTCATAATAGTCGCAATAATTTTACCAAAGAAGAGAATCACCAGTGTAATGCCTAGAATATTACCGCCTAAAGTATCTGTAAAATCAGCATAGCCTAAGCCAAACATTCCTGTATGCCCTGTACCAATAAATACCATTGTGCCTGTAATTCCCATCGCCAGACCACCAAGAGCAGGTTTCCCCCAATTAGGACATTGTGTCCAGTTTTGAAAGACAGAGCGGGTGCGAAGTAACCCTTCAACAAAAAAATGGGAGAAAACTCCCCCAAGAACACCAATAGGCAAACAAATTAACATCCACCAATGAATATCAAACGGTAATAAGCCTTCAATATAAACAGGGTTAGAGCCTAAAACAATTCGTTCTACAGCTGCCGCTGTCACTGAGGCGAAGATAATACCGCCAATAGCTTTCGCTTTGTAATCGTGTAATAAAATTTCTTCAATCACAAAGGTAATTGCTGCCAGTGGTGTATTAAATGCAGCGGCTAAACCCGCTCCCATTCCGACAGGAATCATAGTAGCAAATATTTCTCGGCGTAAACGTAACCACTGACCTACTTGAGATGCAATGGAAGCACACAAATGAATAGTCGGTCCTTCTCGACCTAAACTTCCACCACTGCCCAATGAAATTACCGTCAGAATAAAACGCCAAAGGGCTTCTTTGAGTGTTAATAGCCCATTATTATTCCAATAAGCGACTTTCGTTTGTGGGATGCCACCCCCTGCGGCACGCGGTTCAATGTATTGAATAATTAAACCAATAAATAAACCGCCCAGCGCAGGTGATATCACCATCAACGTTAACATTGTCCACGGCGTTTGATCACTTTGGTACTGGGTCAGGCTATTAAAAACTATCAGAATGGTTAGATGAAAAACAACTGCAACTGTGCCACACAGTAAGCCGATAAAAACATAGATGAAAAAATCACGACGCAATAAAGCGATGGGATTAAGTGCGCGCGTAAAATCATGGAGGGTCATTTAAAAACAAGTTAAAATATTTGATTCAGTTACCCCTTTGAGGCAGGGTAACTTAAGCTAAGGTTTTAGCATAAAAGATACAGAGAAAAGCATCTTGTAGTACAACAACGTTCCTTTCTCGTGACATTAAAAAAGGTGAATAAATACCTTATCCACCTTTTAGCGTAACTAAAACATTATTTTCTACTTTGAATTAAACTCATACTTTTTAGAACATTTAATGCTTCGTATAAAGGATAATCTCGTTTAGCTAAGTCTTGATTGCTTTTATCTGCTTTTTTAGCCTTGTCTGCTTCTGATTTAATTAAAGCTGCTTTTGCATCCAGATTTTTAGACTTTTCTTCCCCTTTAGGGTTAGAGAGATGCCCTTTTAAATCAGCTTCAGATAAAGGAATAAAGGTATCTTTCTTATCCTTTTTGTCATCCTTAAACTGTAATGGTTCTACTTTAATATCAGGAATAATGCCTTTAGCCTGAATAGAGTTACCTGATGGGGTGAAGTAGCGTGCTGTGGTTATTTTTACCGCTGTTTTTGCATCTAAAGGTAATACCGTTTGTACCGATCCTTTACCAAAAGTTTTCTTACCCACAATCAATGCACGCTTATGATCTTGCAATGCGCCAGAGACAATTTCAGAAGCGGAAGCCGAACCTTGATTCACTAAAACAACCATCGGTGCACCCTTGAGTAGGTCGCCAGAAGTCGCGTTATAATGCATCACGGCATCAGCAACTCGTCCTTCGGTGTAGACAATTTTTCCACTCTTATCAAGGAAAATGTCCGAGACCCCTACCGCTCCATTTAAAACGCCACCGGGATTATTACGCAAATCTAAGATTAACCCTTTCAGTTGTCCCTTATTATCCTTCTTAAGTTTTCCTAGCGCGGCAACAACTCCTTTGGTTGTTTTCGATTGGAAACTAGAGATACGAATATAGCCAAACCCAGACTCTAACATGCGTTGTTTAACACTTTTAATTTTAATAATGGCGCGAATGATTTTGACTTTAAAGGGTGCGTCTTTGCCTTCTCGAACCACTAATAACTCAATCGGCTCACCAGGCTTGCCTCGCATTAGCTTAACCGCATCACTTAAGGTTAGTCCTTTAACGGGTTTGTCATTCAAACGAATAATCAAATCGCCCGATTTTAAACCTGCTTTGTAGGCAGGGGTATCATCAATGGGTGAAATTACTTTAACAAAGCCATTCTCCATACCGACTTCAATGCCTAAGCCGCCAAACTCTCCCGATGTACCGACACGCAATTCAGTAAACGCATCTTCATCCAAATAAGACGAATGAGGGTCTAAACTGGTGAGCATTCCGCTAATTGCGCCCGATATGAGCTTTTTATCATCAACTTCTTCGACATAGGAGCGTTTAATTCGTGAGTACACTTCTGAGAACTTTTTAATTTGTTCTAAAGGAATTGTTCCGTTATTACTCTTAAAAGCAAAAACATTAAAACTCATTGAGGTGGCCACACCTATAACCGTTCCTAAAACAATGCCTGTCGTCAGTGTTTTGTTCATTTTCAGTTGCATTATATCTCCAAAATTGATCTATCTAGTGATGACTAAACTCAAGATGCTATTCTTACGCTTTAGTCCACCCTTTATTATTTTCATAACTGAATCAGTGACTTCAATGTGTGATTAGAGGTTGTTGGTGAGTATCTTGTTTAAAACCTCTCGCTAGCATTATGATATAACTCAAACTAAAGCGGTCATCACGTCCGCAAGTCTAGCGCGTCTACTCCAAAAATGCACTGATGAAAAAACGAAAAGGACAACCATTAAGCTAAATATTCAACAGTCTTTAGCATTTGTTGATGTAGACCAGCGACCTAGATAAAGATCTTTTCATCAATGCTTTAGGAGCCTGTAGACAATAACCTCATGAATAATAACCTAGGTTTTTGTTGTCATTTTTAAGAATGAAGGCGATGACTCAAGTCGAGGAAGTCGAAGGAGAAAAACACCTGTGTTCTGTTTGCTTTTCAAAAAAATTGTCCGAGGAATAGAGGCTCCTACTGCAATAACTATATGAGTACAATTTTTAGACAGTCTCCTTGTTTATTTTCTTATTTACACCAGCGTGAAGGGTTTTGAAGACGTGTGCCTCTTCTTATTTCAAAATACAATGCATTTTTATCCTGTCCACCTGAATTACCTACGGCCGCGATAATTTCTCCACCCTTAACAATATCACCCGTCTTTTTATACACACTACGATTATAAGCATAAAGGCTACGGTAACTTTTATCATGTCGAATAATAATTAAATAACCGTAACCGTTTAAACGTCCTGAAAATTCCACCTTGCCGCGGGCAACTGAGCGTACTTTACGTCCCCCAGGTGCTGAAATTACGACACCTTTCCAACGTTGCTTCGCATTTCGCTTACTGCGATAGGTATGAATCATGCGACCCTGCACTGGCCATGAAAGTCGCCCTCTTAACGAAGAAAAAGAACGGTTAGAAATAAACGTAGAGGGTTTGACGGCTTTACCCTTAGGGCGCTGATTCCTTTTCTCTTTTTTGCTCGCAATGCTTTCGGATTTTCTTTGTTTTATCGTCTTATCTTTTTTCGTGTCGGTCTTTCCTTTTTCTTTTTCAATCAATTTAGAAATCACCCGTTGTAAACGTTCTTCTTGTTTCTTTAATTTTTTGAGTTGTTGTGATTTACTCGCCACTTGTTTTTTAGCAACACGCAATGAACTTTCGCGTTGTTTTAAGGTACTTTTTAAATTAAATTGTTGCTTAGAAAGATCACCATTTAGTTTTTTTAACTTAATCCGATCCAGTGTAATTTTTTTTTCCATTTTGTGAACTTTTTTCAAACTTCCACGAATAGTCCTTATTTTTTTTAAGCGACTACGGTTCAGGTATTCAAAATATTTAATGGTACGACCAATATCAGCAGGGTCATCTTGTTTCAATAATAAGCGTAAATGAGATTGTTCGCCTGAGGTGTATAAGGCTTGCATTTGTTGCGCTAAGGCTTCTTTTTGCTGGTTAATACTGTCTGAAAGTTGCTGTTTCTCGTAGCTTGCTTTGCCTAAACGCTCACCCAGTTTACTCATTTTTTTTTCGGTACGATAATGCGATTTGGAAATATCACTTAAGTTTTTTTCTAGCGCCCGAACTTGTTGGCGTAATTGCTCAGATTTACTTTTCGCGGTGTTCAAGCTGGATGCCATTTGATCAATTTTTTTCTTAATTTGTTGCTGTTGATTATCGGCAAAAACAGTGCTATTAAAGCTGAGTAGCAACAAGCACAATAACGGAATTTTTAAGGCATTTAATAACATTGAATAAGGCGTTACGTCATCGCAAAGGGGAGAGTGAATAATAACATTAAAATAGAAATTACATTGTTTTTTTAGTGGAGTACAGTTTAAGGCAGTGTTTTCATACCCTTAATAAAATAGGAAAATAGCCATAACGCTTAGCTTGCTGATACTATAGACAGCATTTTCTCTAGCCATAAATTATCAGGAAATAGCTGCTTTAGCGCGAGCCTATAATACGCGAAGCAACCCAATAACCTTTAAAAGGAACACAATAAATGAGTATTAGTAATGAAGCAGTCAGCGAGTTAATCAGCAAAGGATTACCTGATGCAATAGTAGAGGTCACAGGGGATGGCTATAAGTACGAGGCTAAAGTGATTTGCAGTTGTTTTGAAGGCTTGAACACCCTGAAAAAACATCAACTGGTTTATGCCGCTGTTGATTCTGCGATTACTTCAGGCGATTTACACGCGTTAACCATCATTGCATTAACACCTGAAGAAGCCGTCTAAATTATTTGATTGTTTCTCAAAAAAAGTGGCACATCATGGAATGCTATAATGTGCCACTTTGATCTTAATTATTTAGCCAGTTTACCGTTTATTTCTTCTTTAGAAAACAAGCTAATAAACACTAAAATTGCCGCACCAACCGCAATCGCAATATCGGCGATATTAAAGGTTGCGAAATGTCCATTACTTAGAAAAAACACATCCCAATCAACAAAAAAATCAATAAAATCGGTTACTTTAGCTTGGAGTACTCGATCAATTAAATTCCCCATTGCCCCGCCTAATACTAAAGCTAACCCAATGGATGTCCAGAGTTGATCATCCGTTAATTGATTAAGCCAGTAAACAATATAAGCACTGACACCGATTGCCAGCACTGCAAAAAAGATCTGTTGCCAACCGCCTTGAGAACTGAGAAAACCAAATGCCGCGCCGGTGTTATACGTTAGCGTTAGGTTTAAATGCGGCATAACGGGTAGCACTTCATATAATTCGAAGTTAGCATTCACCATCCACTTTGTTAGTTGATCAATAAAACCAATAACAATCGAAAGCCAAACCCATTTAAGCATAATGTCGCTCCTCTCCAGCACCTGCTACATTATCAACACAACGACCACACAGCGCAGGGTGTACCTCATCCATGCCCACACTGTCGTGATGATGCCAACAACGTACACATTTAGTTTGTGGTGAAGCCATGCTTTGCAACCAAACGTTCTCTAAACCCTCGGCAGGCAGGCTGTTTTCGGGTTGACTCTTCGCTTGTTGTACTTGAGTCGCGGATGTCATTAATACAAAGCGTAATTCATCCCCAAGTGTTGATAAAGCATCAAACGTCTCACCAGAGCAATGCACTAAAACTTCCGCATTTAAAGATGAACCAATCTCACCCTGTTGACGTAGTTGTTCCAGTTGTTTTCCTGTTGCTTCTCGTACCGCAAAGATTCTTTCCCAATGGGCTTCACTGAGTACCTCATTATCACCTAACTCAAATAGCTCGGTATACCATTCACTTAAAATAGCAAACTCTGCTGTTTCTGAAGGCATTTTTTTCCATAACTCTTCGGCTGTAAAGCTAAGGATTGGAGTCATCCAACGAATTAAAGCGCGCAGAATATGATACGCGGCTGTTTGTGCAGAGCGTCGCGCTAAGGAATCCGCAGGCGTGGTGTATTGACGATCTTTGGTAATATCAAGGTACAAGCTACCCATTTGGATAGAACAGAAGTGCGACATTTCTTGATACACCAAATGAAACTGCATACTGTTATACGCTTCAATAATTTTCTTTTGGGCGTGAGCCGCTTGAGCAATTGCCCAGCGATCCAAGGCTAACAAATCCTCATTAGCAACTAAATCGGTTTCAGGGTTAAAGTCATTGATATTAGACAGCAAGTAACGTGAGGTATTACGAATGCGTCGATACGTATCAGCGGCTTGTTTCAGAATTTCATCCGATACGGTAATTTCACGCGAATAATCAGCAGATGAAACCCATAAACGTAAAATATCAGCGCCTAAATTCTTCATTACTTTCATTGGAGCAATAATATTGCCCAACGACTTAGACATTTTTTTGCCTTTCGCGTCCACCACAAAACCATGCGTTAGCACTTGTTTATAAGGCGCACGTTGGTACATTGCTACCGAACTTAATAATGAGGATTGAAACCAACCACGGTGTTGATCCGAGCCTTCCAAATATAAATCCGCAGGTGCAGATAACTGATCATGCCGTCCTAACACCGACTCATGCGTTGTTCCTGAATCAAACCAAACATCCAAAGTGTCGGTAATTTTTTGATAATCCTGAGCATCTGTCCCAATTAAAAATTCGGCACTGGTTTTATGCCAATACTCAATCCCTTCTTTTTCGATACCTTGCGCGACTTCTTCCATAATTTGCTGGGTATTAGGGTGCAATGCTTGGGTTTCATAGTGGATAAATAAAGGAATCGGCACACCCCAAAAACGTTGGCGCGAGATACACCAATCAGGACGGTCTGCGATCATGTTCTGAATACGGTTCTCACCCCACTCAGGAACCCACTCAACGTGCTTAATATTCTCCAACGCCGCTTTGCGTAACCCTTGTTTTTCCATACTGATAAACCATTGCGGTGTGGCACGGAAAATAAGGGGGGATTTATGTCGCCAGCAATGCGGATAACTGTGTTTAATTTTTTCAGATTTTAACAGGCGCTTATTTTTTTCAAGTAACGCTAAACTTAAGTTATTCCCTTTATAAACAAATAAACCAGCAAATAGCGGAACATCCTCTAAATAACACCCGTTATTTCCAATCGGATTATAGATTTCGATACCGTACTGTTTAGCGACCACATAATCATCAGCACCATGAGCAGGGGCGGTATGTACAGCACCCGTTCCGCCGTCTGCGGTGACATGATGACCTAAAATAATCGGCACTTGACGATCATAGAAAGGATGTTGTAACAAGCTATGCTCCAAATCCGCACCCTTACAACGTCCTAATATTTTGGTATCGTCAAGCCCGTAACGTGCTAAAGCAGTGGTGTGCAAGGTCTCTTCAAGGATTAAATTGCCTTTCTCTGTTTGAATCAACAGATAATCAAAACGCGGATTCAACGACACCGCCATACTGGCAGGAATCGTCCACGGTGTTGTTGTCCAAATGACCGCATCAATTTGATCAATATCAGCAACACCAAATTGACGAGCAACGGTAGCCACCTCTTTCACTGCATATTGAACATCAATTGACATCGAGATTTTATCTTCATACTCAACTTCTGCTTCGGCTAATGAAGAACCGCAATCTAAACACCAATTAACAGGCTTCTGACCCTTATGTAAGTGTCCCTTATCAATAATTTTTGCCAAAGAGCGTACAATATCGGCTTCGGTCTTGAAGTTCATGGTTTTATAAGGGTTATCCCACTCACCCAATATTCCCATACGAATGAAATCAATTTTTTGAGCTTCAATTTGGCTTTCTGCATAATCGCGGCACAATTGACGAAACTCAGTAGCATTCACTTTTACACCGACTTTACCTACTTTTTT